>JAFWWR010000098.1 GCA_017518025.1 Clostridia bacterium | reverse complement strand
TCGTCCATGTTTACGGAATCGACCCAGAGCGCCGTGCACGCGCAGGTGGAGAAGGAGCATCCGGTGACGAGCAGATCAAGAGGCACACCGCGTTCCTTTCCCCGGACGTCGATCATGTTCTGCGCGGCGCATCCCGTGAAAGTACATCTGTCGATCGTCAGATCGCGGGGATGCTCGACCGCGCTTATGATATAGTCCTCGGAATTTTTGAAATCAAGTCCGAGAAAAGTGATATTGCGCACTTTTCCCATCGTGATCATCCCGCTCCCCGCGGGGAAACTGTAATCCCCCGACGGCTCGTAAACGTAAAACGTTCCGTTCTCCTCGTCGATCCAGAATTCACCGGGGGCGTCAAGCTCGTCGGATACGTTAAGGATCGCCATCTGGAAGTAATCGGTGGCGAAGCCCTCTCCGAGCTGCGGTCCGTATCCCCAGTAAACGTTTTCGGGGTGCGGCAGGTAGAAGACGAAATCTTCGTCCTCCCCTTCAACGGTATACCCGTCCGTTTCGAGCATATCCTTGTACCACCCGGCGGCGATATACCCGTAAAGGATCAGGCCGTCGACGCTGTGATACTTTTTGATCCTGTTTTTGAAAAGAGTATGGGTCACGTGTATATGTTCGTGATCGTACGCGACCCCCGCCTGCACGAGGTTATCGCTGCCGTCGGGGTAGACGTTCGGGAAGCGCGCGACGTTCATGGCGCCGGTCTCCGATATTATCATGCATTTCCCCGGGTCGTAATCCTTCAGCTTCCCTGAAATATCGGCTTTTTTGATCTTATCGGCGTTTTTTGAGGGAAACAGTTCCTTATCTTCCTCGCCCAGCGGGCGGAACTCGTCCTCGCTGACGTCGAATCCGTTGTTGAAGATCACGTCGCCGTCGCCGTACTTGCAGTAGACGATACGCTGATTTTCGGCGCCGGAGTCCTCCGCGGCGAGGGTCACGGACAGGGGCCCGTAATCGCCGGCTTTGAACGCCACCACGATATCGCCGCTCGTTTTGGCCGCCTTTATCTCGCGGACGAGCTCCACCGCGCGGTTGAAAGTGGCGACCGGCTTATCAAAAGTGCCGGGGTTTGAGTCGTCGCCGTCCGTCGCCACGTACACGTCGGCGTCGTCGACGAGCGGATATTCCGGCTCGGTGTAGTGACTTCTCTGGACCGGCTCATTATAGACAAGTGTAAAAGTGTCGTCGAATCTCTTCAGTATCGCGGCGAACTGCTCTCTTGTGGCGTTGCCTCTCGGCGACAGCGTGCCGTCGCTCATTCCCTTGATGAGATTCGCCTCATTCGCCCAGCCGAGGGCGTCTTTTGCGTAACTGTGGATCTTGTCGGCGTCCGGATAGCCCGACAGATCCGCCCGTTCCGGCACGGAGACGGGACATCTCTCCGAAAAACGCGACAGCATAGTCGCCAGCTGTTCGCGGGTGATCTTTCCGTCCGGCTCGAAGGTGGTTTCGGTGATGCCGTTCACCACGCCCTCGTCTTTCGCCCAGATAACAGCGTCGGAGTAGTATTTTCCCGCCCTGACGTCGGTGAAGTCGCCGCGGAACGTCACTTCGGGCGACCCCTCCCGTCTGTAAACTACCGTCACGACCATACCCCGGGTCATCGGCCCCGCCGGGTCGAACTTTCCGCCTCCCACGCCGTTCATGTATACTTTATCGACGGCGTACCGTATCGCATCATAGCTCCACCGGGACGTTTTCACGTCCGTGAACGGCGATTCGTCGGCCATGACCGAGACCGCCGCGCCGGAGAGCATTATTACTGACAGGACAAGAGCCAAAAACTTTTTCATCTCATATGATCCTCCCGGAAATGGGTTCATCTAAATCTTATCAAAACGGCGTCCGAAAGTCAAGCAAAAACCGCCTCTGCGCTCTTTACCTTTTGCGAAAAATGAGATATAATTATTCCAACATCCGATAACGTTTACCGAAGGAGAACGTAACATATGATCACGTATAACGAACCGATCCGCACGATAAAGCTCGACACGCCGCACACCTCCTACGTGCTCGGCGTCCTCGACGGCGGATTCCTGCTGAATCTCTACTACGGCCGCCGCCTGCCGGACGACGACCTCTGGTCCCTCTCGAACAGGCTGCCCAGCGCGTCGTTCAGCCCGAGCGACCCCGAATACCCCCATTTTTCGCAGGACGCCTCTCCCATGGAGTACCCGACGAACGGCCGCGGCGATTTCCGCGTCTCCGCCCTCTCCGTCAGATGCGCCGACGGCAACAGCGTAACGGATATGCGGTACGTCTCGCACCGGGTGTTCCCCGGCAAACCGGACCTGCCCGGTCTGCCCCATCTTTACGCCGCCGACGACTCGCTGTGCGATACGCTGGAGGTGACGATGCGCGACCCCTATACCGGCGTGGAGGCCGTGCTGGTATATACGGTATTCAACGACTGCGACGCGATCTCAAAGCACGTCCGGCTGACGAACCGGGGAGAGTTGCCCGTGAAGCTGGAGCGCGCCCTGAGCTCCTGCGTGGATCTTCCCTCAATGAAATACGACCTGATAACCCTTTGGGGCAGGCACGCCAAGGAGAGGCAGTTTGAGCGCAGACCTCTCGCCCACGGGCTGCAGGGGATCCGCAGCAAGCGCGGCTCCTCGTCCCACAACCAGAACCCCTTCGCCGCCCTGGCGGAGACCGGAGCGACGGAAACGACCGGCGAAGTCTACGGATTCAACCTCGTCTACAGCGGTAACTTCACGCTGACCGCCGAGGTGGATCACAACGCGACGACCCGCGTCGTCATGGGGATCGAGCCCACCGACTTCTGCTGGGCCCTCGCCCCCGGCGAGAGCTTTGTCACCCCCGAGGCGGTCCACGTCTTTTCCGCGGAGGGGCTCGGCGGCATGAGCCGCGTTTTCCACCGCTGCTACGGCGAACACCTGATACGCGGCAGATGGAAAACGGAAAAACGCCCCCTGCTGATCAACAGCTGGGAGGCGGCGTATTTCGACTTCGACACCGAAAAGCTGATCTCTTTCGCGGCACGCGCGAAGGAGCTGGGGATCGGGATGCTCGTCATGGACGACGGCTGGTTCGGCAAGCGCAACAACGACAAAAGCAGTCTCGGGGACTGGTTCGTCAACGAGGACAAGCTCGACCTCGGCCGGCTGATCGACACCGTCCACGGCATGGGGCTGAAATTCGGCATCTGGTACGAGCCGGAGATGATCTCCCCCGACAGCGAGCTTTACCGCGAACACCCGGACTGGTGCGTACACGTGCCGGGACGGACTCCGTCCATCGCGCGCCATCAGTACGTGCTGGACGTGTCGCGTGAGGACGTGCGGGAGAACGTGTTCGGGCAGATCCGCGCCGTCATGGGCCGCTATCCCATCGACTACGTGAAATGGGATTTCAACCGCAATATCAGCGAGGCGGCCTCCGCCACCCTCCCCGCGGAGCGGCAGGGCGAGTTCTTCCACCGCTTCGTGCTGGGGACCTACGAGCTGCAGGACCGCCTGATCCGCGAGTTCCCGGATCTTCTGTTCGAGAACTGCTCCGGCGGAGGCGGACGCTTCGACCCGGGCATGCTCTACTATTCGCCCCAGATCTGGGCGAGCGACAACACCGACCCCATCGAGCGGCTGAACATCCAGTTCGGCACGTCCCTGTGCTATCCGGCGTCCTCGGTGGGCGCGCACGTCTCCGCCTGCACCCGGACCGGGTACCGCACCAAGGGAGACGTGGCCCTGTGGGGCACCTTCGGGTACGAGCTCGACCCGAACAAGCTCAGCGACGGGGACCGGGAGATCGTAAAAGAGCAGATCGCGGAATATCACAAATACTACGACCTCATCCGCGGCGGCGACCTTTTCCGGCTGATCTGTCCCTGGGACGACCCATTCGTATGCGCGTGGTCCTTCGTTTCCCGGGACAAGCGGGAGGCGCTGGTGACGCTGGTCCGCACGCTCCGGCAGGAGGAGACTCTTCTCCACCTGAAGCTGCAGGGGCTCCGCCCCGACGCCATCTACACGGTGGAGGAGACCGGAGAGAAGTATTCCGGCGCCCTGCTGATGTACGCGGGACTTGAAATGACCGGCAATCCGTGGGACGACGGCGAAAGCTGCAAGGTACACCTGATCGCGGAATGACGCGGCGTATCCGACACTTCAAAAGGGCGGGCCCGAGGCGTGGTGCTCTAAAGGACAGTCAATAAAAACCAGCTGAGGTAAGGACAATGAAGTCCTTATTTCAGCCGGTTTTTTCGTCGCATATCACCGCAAGCAGGACATTTGTGTGCCAAACGTCGAAAAAAGTGAAATCTTTTGCCTTGTGGCAAAAGGTGAAATCTTCGGGCTTCGCCCTCAGGTGAAATCGAACGCTTACGCATTCGGTGAAATGAAATCCACCCACCCGCCGTCGAGGCGGATTTCACTGTCCACAGGGCAATTTCACCGCCGCAGGCGATTTCACCCACCCTGAAAGGGTGGATTTCGTTGCCGACTGTCCTTTAGAACAGTCGGCAGAGAGCCCGCCCTTTTTATCGCTCCCGCCCGGCACGGTCGTCAGAAACATTTTTCCCTGCGTTCGCTTCTGCACTTTTCAATATTTCCGCAGCGGTAGCACAGCTCATTGTCGCAGAGCCCGTCGTTTCTGAAATAAGAAAGAATATTGTTCACCGTCGTTACGGCGATAATGTCCAGCGCCTCCGCGGTCAGGAACGCCTGGTGAGACGTGACGATCACGTTGGGCATTGAGATCAGCCGCGAGAGAAGATCGTCGTCCATAATGTGGCCTGACCGGTCTTCAAAGAACACGTCGGCCTCCTCCTCGTAAACGTCAAGGCACGCCGCCCCGATCTTACGGGATTTTATCCCCTCAAGAAGCGCCTCCGCGTCGATCAGCGCACCGCGCGAGGTATTGATGACGACCACGTTCTTCTTCATTTTTTCAATGGCGGCGCCGTCGATCATGTGCTTCGTGTCGTCGTTCAGGGGACAGTGCAGAGAGATGACGTCGCTTTCGGCGAAAAGCGTGTCAAGGGAGACGTAATCGATCCCCTCCGAGGGATAAAGGTCGTATGCGATCACCCTCATGCCGAACCCACGGCAGATATCGATGAAAATGCGCCCGATCTTTCCGGTGCCGATAACGCCGACAGTCTTGCCGTGCAGATCGAACCCGGTCAGCCCGTTCAGTGAAAAATTGAAGTCCCGCGTCCGGTTGTACGCCTTGTGGATCCGCCTCACCGAAGTGAGAAGCAGCGCCGCGGCGTGCTCCGCGACGGCGTAGGGCGAATACGCGGGGACGTGGACCACGTGGATCTTGCCGAACGCGGCGCGAACGTCCACGTTGTTGTACCCTGCCGACCGCAAAGCGATAACCTTCACGCCTTTTTCGTACAGCTTCCCGATCACGTTTGAACTGACGTCGTCGTTGACGAAAACGCACACCGCGTCGCATCCCTCGGCGAGGGAGCAGGTATCTTCGTTCAGTTTCGCCTCAAGAAAACGGAACTGAACGCCCTGCTGTCCGCCAAAGCGTTCGAAAGATGGCCTGTCGTAGGGCTTAGTATCGTAAAACGCGACTTTTACAGTTGATCCTTCCATATGGTTTTCCTCCGTCGATCCCGGTCTGCCGGGATCTTTTTTGCGTATTCCTTTATTCCCGCGTTTTGCGGTATGTTTTTCACGAGCCCGAGCCGTCCCCGCTCTCTTCCGCGGTGATATAGGCGTGGGTGCGGATATATTCGAGCGCCAGTTTCAGTCCCTCGTCGTTGGCGTGCAGTCCGTCGTCCCGCACGAGCTCGGGGCGGATGTTCCCGTCCTCCCCCACGAGCACGGAGAAGGTGTCGAGATAATGGAGACCGCATTCTTCGGCAACCTCCAGGATCCACGCGTTGGCGGCGGTAATGGACGCGTTGGTGATCATGCCCCAGTGGGCGTAAGTCGGCGCGATGGGCAGGATCGACTGCAGGAGGATCTCGGTGTCGGGGCTCGCCTGTCTGATCTCGTCGATCAGCCAGACGTATTCCGCCTTGAACTCCTCCTCGTCCCATAGCGCGACTCCGTTGATACCCACGGCTATCAGCATCATGGGCGGCCGGCGCAGCGCGGCGGTCTCGGAGATGGTGCGCAGCTCGTTGTCGACGGGATCAAGTATTCGGAACCCGCGCAAAAATCCCAGCGTCATGGTGCCCTCCGGGCCCGTCCAGATCTGCGTCGTGTCATAACCGCCCGAGAGCAGGCCGTAAAGCTTCAGCCAGTAGAACGGCGAATCGCACAAAAACGTGATGTTGTCGACGTAACTTTGGCCGGCGTCCTCCGTTCGCGGCAGCAGCGCCGGCGAATCGTAATTGACCGGAGTCAGCTCACCGTGCATGAGATAGATCTCCTCCGCCGTACGGTCTGCGGAGGGAGCCGTCTCCGCAGGAACGGTCTCCGGGGGCTCCGTCTGCGCGGCGGTCTCCGTCGGATCCGGGACCTTCTCCGGCTCTGTGATCTCCTCCGGCTCCGAGACGGCGGGGGTCGATCCCGGAAAGCGGCATGAAGTAAAAATCAAAAGCGACGCCGCAAGCAGGGCGGCAAGGGGCAAAAGCCGGACGGCGGACCGGTGACGGTAGATCGATCGCATCATTATATATCCTTTCACGTTTCTTATCATCAAATACAGATGTTTTATCTATCGTACCATATTTCCGCCCCGTCAGGGGTCTCTTTTCCCGCTGAAAAGCAGGATCGAAAGAAGGACCAGGGCTATACCGGCGATCCGGACCGCGTTCATGTTTTCGTGGAACGCGGCGGCTCCGATGACCGTGGCGACAACCACTTCCACGGACGCCACCACCGGGACTCTGCTCGTCTGTGTGATCCCCGCAAATCCGCTGAAATAGAAGGCGTAGGCAAGCGTCGTCGCGATCAGGCCGAAAAGGAGCCCGGGAACGAGGACGCCGGGATCGAACGGTCTCTCCACGGTCTGCCAGGGACGGCGCGCGATGGCGATGAAGACGCATCCGAAAAAGAGATTATACGTCGCCACGGCAAACGGAGAGGACTTTTCCCGCATGGCTATCCTGCCGAACACGGCGGTCATGGCGTAAGTGAAGCCCGCGCCGACGCCGATCAGCAGCCCCAACGGAGCAATGGACGAGGCGCTGAAATCTCCGCCGGTGGCGGTGAGCGCACACCCGATCACGTTGACCGGCAGGGCGATCCATTGGAGCGGGCCCAGTTTTTCCTTGAACAGCAGCACCGACGCGAAGGTGGTGAACACCGGCGCGGTGTAAAGAAGGACCGACCCTGCCGCCATGCCGTTCATGCTTATGGAGGTGCTGTAAAGTATATTGAACGTGCCCTGGCAGACGATCCCGAGAAGGATGCAGGAGATCAGCGTCTTCCGCCCGATCCTGAAGGCGCCCGGTCCGTCGACGGCCAGAGTCAGAACGGCAAGCAGAAGGAAGCCGAAAAACAGTCTGAGGAAGCTCGTATACGATGACGAGGAGCCGCGGCCTTCCATAATTTTTACAAACAGTCCGATGGTCCCCCAAAGGCATCCGGTGATGAATATTTTGGTAAAATTTTTGAATTCGGAGTTCACGGCGCGCCCTCTTGATCCGGTTGTCGATTTTTCTTTTATCTATTGTACCATATTTCCCCGCCGAGGTAAAGAAAAATCCCCGGCCTCTTTCCGATGAGATCGGGGATTTTCGTGTTTTTTTGCTGATCTCTTGCCGGGATCACGCTCTGTTGAACTTCTCCTTCGGCTGCTTGCAGCGCGGGCACTTCCAGTCGTCGGGAAGATCCTCGAACGCTACGCCGCCGTGCTCGGCTGGATCGTAAACGTATCCGCAGACGGAGCAGACGTATTTGCCGCTCGCCTCATTTGCGCTGAAGTCCGCCTCGGCGAGAACTGTCGGGACCGGACGGTCGAGATCCATCACGCGCTTTGCTTCGAGATTTTCGTATCCCTGAGGCGTATGCGTCCCGCAGTATACCGTCGGATGCTCGCGCACGAAATCGCGGACGCGGTCAAGGGTCTCACGCGCCGCCGGGAGATCCTCGAACACCACCGAGAGCTTGTTTTCATACAGCGCCTCGTCCACGTAGGTGATATCTCCGTGGAGCATATAGAACAGGCCGTCGCACTCCGCGATAACGATGCTGTTTCCGAGTGTGTGTCCTTTGGCTTTGACGAAATAAACGCCGTCGGATATCCTCTGGCTCTCCGGGAAATTGTAATACGCGCCGTCGGTGAAACTGACGGGGATGACGTTCCCGAGCCCCCGCAGTTCGTCCGCCGCCGTCTCTTCCGCGCCGACGTAGATCTTCGCGTTCGGGAAGGAACGGAGCTCTCCCGAGTGGTCGGCATGCTTGTGGGTCAGAAGGATCTTCGTGACCTGCTCCTGCTTATAGCCCAGCGCGGCGAGGGCCTCCATATAGCTGCAGACGTCCTTTCCGGTGAAGGCGAGACTTTTTTCGTCCGGCGCCTCCTCCGGCGTGCCCGCGGGGAGTCCCGTGTCGACAAGGATCACTTCGTCCCCCGTGTCGATCAGATAATTCTGCAGACTGCCGCGATAGCGCACCTGCGGATCGAATTTGTCCATGCCTTCTTCGCCTCCGAAGGCGAACGGCTGAGTATAAAACCCGTCTTTTCTGAATTTGACTGCTTTGATTATCATTTTTTTCCTCCGGTTCAATACGGTTTATTTCTGCGCCGGCTCCCATTTGCAGCGGACAGGCGAGATGATAGAGCCGTCTTTTTTCATCTCCGCCATGGCTTTGTCTACGGTTTTTCTGTCGAGTCCGGTCAGTTCGGCGATCTTTCCGGCATTAAGCGCTTCCCCCGCCTTTTTCATTGCATCTAAGATAAGTTCCTTTTCTTTCATCGGTTTTTTTCCTTATTATTTTTCATTATTTTTCGGGGCAGTCCGTCTCGCCGCATCCGCGCTTCAGAACGGAACGCAGGAACACGACGATCAGGAGAACGTAGCAAACTGTCTTGGGCAGCATCAGCATTCCGAGCGTCGGAACGGATCCGGCCCCGACGGCCACGGGAACGTAGAATGCAAACGACAGCAGGATATAGATCCACACAGGTCTGAAAAGACGGTCCTCATTCCTTTTTCCGAAATAAAGGAAACAAACGACCGCGCCCAGCGCGACGAAGGGCACGTTGCGGATAACGCCCCACGTCACGCCGGAACTGTTTTCGAGCCAGCCGTTCTGCGGAAAGGCGCAGAGAACGATCCGGAGCGCGGCGAGCGCCCACACCGCCGCGGTCACGCCCCTGCTCTCAGTCCCACGGTAGTACTCAAGCATGACGTAATAAAGCAGGACGTAAAAGACCGTCATCGTCACGGACGTGATCAGCTTCCCGATCCCCAGCGCCGCTGTAAAGTCAGCGTCGATAAAAAGTTTTAGCACACGCGGTACGAGATGGAACGCGTCGCCGCATCCGAGGATCAGCGCGGCAGATCCCATCAGCCGTCCGGCACGGTCTTTTGCCCTGACGAGAATAACGACGCCGCTTATTATCGCAAAAAGCAGGTACAGGACGTCAAACGCCGTCTCTCCGTATTTCATTTGAGCGCCAGTCCGTCCCTGAAGGCGTCGCCGACTCTTCCGCCCACCTTGTAATAGCCGTGGGTGTAGGGATCGAAAGCGATGGCTTCGAGAGCATCGACGTCCACCTTGCCGTTCCTGAGGTACGCCTCCTCCACCGAGGACCGCAGTACCTTTCCGATCACTCCGATGCCCGTCGCGTCGTTCTGATATTCCACGAATTCGCATTCAAGGGCGACGGGCAGCTCGTTTATGACCGGGGCGTCGACCACTTCGGATCTTTCGTAGGTCAATCCCGACTTTTTGAATTTATCGGGTTCTTTTTCTCCGTGCACGCAGCCGAACCAGTCCGCCTCGACGACGTGTTTTGCGTCGGCGATATGGACGACGAAGCCCTTGCGAGCTTTGATGTTCTTCACGGTGGTGTGCGTTTCGGAGAGATTGAGCGCGACCACGTCCCGGTCGAGCATGGTCCCCCACGCGGCGTTCATCACGTCGACGGTGCCGTCCCCGTTGAAGGTGGAAATGAGCAGCACGGGCATCGGGAAAATCGCTTCTGTCGTTCTGATCTGTTTTTTCATTGTCGTTCTCCTTTATTTCCGAATTTGCTTTTAAGGTCTTCTCACAGAGCCGCTTCAACGGCTTCTCTTACCTTTTTCATGTCGACGGTGGGCTCGAAGCGGGCGATCACCTTGCCGTCGCGGTCCACGAGGAATTTAGTGAAGTTCCAGCCGATATAAGTCTTGTCGCCGAACTTCTTGTTGTTCATCTTCGCGAACTTGTTCAGCGCGGCGTTTTTCAGTCCTTTGCCGAAGCCCTTGAACGGCATCTCGGAAGCGAGATACGCGAACAGCGGATCGGCGGTCTCGCCGTTGACGTCGATCTTCGCGAACTGCGGGAATTCCGTGCCGAATTTCAGCGTGCAGAACTCGTGGATCTCGTCGTCGCTGCCCGGCGCCTGCCCGGCGAACTGATTGGACGGGAAATCGAGGATCTCGAAGCCCTTGTCACGCAGATCCTTGTACATCGCCTCCAGCGGATCGTAATGGGGCGTGAATCCGCATCCCGTCGCCGTATTGACGATGAGCAGTACC
>JAFWWR010000097.1 GCA_017518025.1 Clostridia bacterium | reverse complement strand
TACGCCGCCGGTTTCAATATTCCACTTTCCATTTTCAATTTTCCATTTTCAATTTTCCATTTTCAATTTTCCATTGAGAAAAAGCCCGCCGAAGCGGGCTTTTTCTCAGTATCTTCCTATTTTCTCAAATTCGATATCCGGGAAGTCGACTCCCTCTCTGATCCTGTAGTCGCCCGACGCGGGATCGACGAACAGCGGATTTTCATCGGGAGTGTAGGCGAGGTTGTCTTCGATGACGGAATACTTGCGCAAGGTCTCGTCGTAGAACGGCGCCTCTCCATTTTTATTGATCTCCCGGTTGCCCGTAATGACGAGAGAACTGTTCAGGCAGAATTCCGGTTCGCGCCAGCGGGTGACGTCAAGCGTGATATCGAAGAAGCCGGGCCACATCTCCGCGACGCGCTTTTTGAGCTCCGGTCGCTCGTCATAGAAATCGAAGACCCGCTTCCACCACTGGTATTCGCTGTCCCCGGTAAGGACGGACGGATCGCCCGAATCCGCCATCATCTCCTCGACCTTCCGGGTGCTGTCCGTTTTATAAACGCATCCGACGGGGTGGTCGTAACCGGGATTGACGTTGACGTTGTCGCAGAACGTGTTGAACTTGTTGATGCCGTTGTTGAGCTCGGTAACGTTCATGTTGTAAAAGAGGTTCGAGAAGACCTGCGTGCCGGTGGTGTCGTCAAGATAGAGGGCGAAGCTGCCGTTGATCTTCCCTCCTGCGGACTGCTGGAACAGATTGTGCTTCACCACGTTGCCGCAGCGGTCGCGGATGGACCAGTTATTGACGGCGCCGGTGTCGTCTCCGTTGTAGCAGACCTCTTTGAAGAGATTGTACTCGGCGGTCATATTGACCGTTCCGCGGAAATCGATCCCCTCCCAGTAGCAGCGAATGAATTCGTTATGGGTGATCGCCGGTTCGTAGCAGCGGACCGCCAGGGCGCCGCGGTTGCCGACGGAAAGGCACGCGTAGGTGAAGAGGTTGTTGTCCACCACCACGCCGCCCGAGCCCGCGAAAAGATCGTCGGTGTCGGTGACGCAGTCGTGTTCGCCGTTTATGTTGATCTCCAGCTCCATGGCGGCGGTGTACGCGAATTCACAGTCCCTGACCGTGATGTCGAAGGGCCTGCCGTGGTCGCAATGTCTGAAGGACACGGCGCTGAAAGCCGCGCACCCGCGGAAACTGCACCCGGACACGGTCACGCCGTGGGAGTGCTCGCCGCGGATCATCGCGCCGAGAGAATTTTTGAAGTTAAGACCGCGGAACGTGATGCAGTCGGCGCCCTTCAGCGTTATCATATCGCCGCCGTCGGTGATAACGTAGTCTCCCGACGGGTCGTAAACGTAAAACGCGCCCGTTTTCTCGTCGAGCCAGAATTCGCCTTTCGCGTCCAGCTCCTCCGAGACGTTGACGACAGCGGCTCTGCTCCAGAATCTGCTGTCGAAGCCGTCCAGCGCCTTAAAACGAAGGTGTCCCATCCTGGCCTGATCCGTGAACGGGATGCGGAACAGACCCGTCTCGCGATCGTAGTCGGCGGTGGAAAGCAGATCCTTATACCATCCCGTGGTGAGGTAGCCGTAAAGGAGCAGTCCCTCCGTGGTGCGGTAGCCGTCGATCTTGTCTTTCAGGGCGGGATTGTCGATGAGGATGTGGTTATCGTCCGGCGTTTCTCCGGCGTCCGCCACCAGATCGTCGGTCCCGTCAGGGTTCAGGTTCGGGAAACGGGCGAGAGTCATGCCGCCGTTTTCATCCAGCACGAGGACTTTGCGGGGATCGTAGGAGGAGAGCCGGTCCCCGAGGGGCACCTTTTTGATCTTCCCTGCCGCCTCCGGAGCGAACAGCTCCCTGTCGCCCCTGTCGAGGCAGGTGAAATCGTCCGGTGTAATATCGACGCCGTTATTGAAGACCACGTCTCCGTCGCCGTATTTGCAGTAGATTATCCTCTG
>JAFWWR010000096.1 GCA_017518025.1 Clostridia bacterium | reverse complement strand
GTCGTCAAGGGCTGCATCGAGCGCGGCGCGCTGGTGCTCAGCGCCAAGAACAGAGTGCGCCTCACCCCGGCGCTGAACATCCCGGAGGACGTTCTGTCCCGGGGACGCGATATCGTTGCCACGGCGGCGGCCGAGGTGGCGGCCGCCGCGGCGGAAGCGTGAAAGGAGAGGAAAATGGACCTTAAAGGAAGAGATTTTCTCTGTCTGCTGGACTACACCCCGGAGGAGATCGGGTATCTTCTCGATCTCGCCGAGGATCTTATAGCGAAAAAGAAGGCGGGCGTGCCTCACGACGCGTTCCGCGGAAAGAATATAGTGCTGATCTTCGAGAAGACCAGCACCCGCACCAGGTGCTCCTTCGAGGTGGCTGCGCGTGATCTCGGCATCGGCGTGACCTACCTCGACCCGTCCGGCTCACAGATCGGCAAAAAAGAGAGCATCGCGGACACGGCGCGGGTGCTGGCGTCAATGTTCGACGGCATCGAGTACCGCGGCTTCGGTCAGGAGCGGGTGGAGGAACTGGCTGAGTACTCCTCCGTCCCCGTGTGGAACGGCCTGACCAACGAATTCCACCCCACCCAGATCCTTGCGGATCTGCTGACGGTGCGGGAGAAATTCGGGAAACTGAAGGGGATAAACTTCACCTACATGGGCGACGCCAGGTTCAACATGGGCAACTCCCTTATGATCGGATGCGCCAAAATGGGGCTGAATTTCACCGCCTGCGCCCCGGAGGGGTATTTCCCGGACGAAAAACTCATCGAAAAATGCCGCGCCGTGGCGGCGGAGACCGGCGCGACGCTGAGATTCGAGACCGACCCCGTGAAGGGAGCGGAGGGCGCCGACGAGATCTACACCGACGTGTGGGTCTCCATGGGCGAGCCCGACGCGGTGTGGGACGAGCGCATCGGCGCGCTCCTGCCTTATCAGGTGAACGGCGAGCTGATGAAACACGCCGCTCAGGGTGCGATCTTCATGCACTGCCTGCCGGCGTATCACGACCACAAGACCCAGATCGGGAAAGCCGTTGGCGACCGATACGGACTCGACGCGCTGGAGGTCACGGACGATGTGTTCGAATCTCCCGCCTCCGTGGTGTTCGACGAGGCGGAGAACAGGATGCACACCATCAAGGCCGTCATCGCGGCGACGGTGTAAAAAACGCAAAAAAACGAAGGATTTAAGCAGCCGGAGCGGGTAAGTGTGACAAACAGTTTCTTTAACCTGCATGGATATGCTTTGAAAAAAGGAGGAAGGTCGGATGGAAAAAAGGTATCTGATCCTTGAGAACGGGCGCGTTTTCACGGGGCGTCCCTTCGGCGCCGCGCCGGAAAACGGCGGCGTCACCGGCGAGCTGGTCTTCACCACCGGGATGTGCGGCTATATCGAAACGCTGACCGACCCCAGCTACTACGGACAGATCGTCCTGCAGACCTTCCCGCTCATCGGGAACTACGGTATCATCGAAGAGGATTTCGAGGGGAAAAGCGCCCTTTTCGGCTACGTGGTCAGCGAGTGGTGCGAGAGCCCGTCGAACTTCCGCTCGGAATATACCGTGGACGAATACCTCCGCCGCGCCGGCATCCCCGGCGTCTGGGGAGTGGACACCCGGGAGTTGACCCGGATGATCCGGGAGAGGGGCGTGATGAACGCGCTCATCACGGACGAGATCCCCGCCGACCTCGGCGCGGAGATCGAAAGGATCAAAAAATACGCCGTCACGGACGCCGTTCGCTCCGTCACGGCTGAAAAAACGGAGTTTTTCCCCGCGGAGGGAGAGGCGAAATACAAGGTCGCGCTCATCGACTACGGCGCCAAGGCCGGCATAATCCGGGAGCTCTGCCGCCGGGGCTGCGGCGTGACGGCGGTCCCGTCCTCCGCCACGGCGGAGGAGATACTCGCCTCGTCTCCCGACGGAGTAATGCTCTCCAACGGACCCGGCGACCCGGCGGAGAATACAGACTGCATCGGAACCATCCGGGCGCTCCTCGGGCGGGTGCCGATCTTCGGGATCTGCCTCGGTCATCAGCTCCTCGCCCTGGCGGCGGGAAGCCGGACGGAGAAGCTGAAGTTCGGC
>JAFWWR010000095.1 GCA_017518025.1 Clostridia bacterium | reverse complement strand
TTTCTCGCAGCCGTCCTTCTTTTCTGCGCCGTCACACCCGCTTTCGCGGCCGACGACTACACGGACGTGAAGGAGAACCGCTGGAGCCGGGCCGCTGTCATGTACGTCACCGAAAAGGGGTACATGAACGGCGTCTCGGACGGCAAATTCGACCCGGCGGGCTCAATGACGAGAGCCATGTTCGTCACGGTTCTGTGGCGGCGTGAGGGCAGCCCCTCCGCGGAGTACCGCCCGGACTTCTCCGATGTGAAGTCGGGCAAGTATTATTCGAAAGCCGTGATCTGGGCGAAGGATAACGGCATCGTCTCCGGCGTGACCGAAACGAAATTCGACCCGGACGGCAAGATCACCCGGGAGCAGCTGGCGACCATGCTGTACCGGTACTGCAGCGTCAAGAATCTGTACGTCGACGAGAGAGGCGACGTGTCCGTCTTCTCCGACAGGGGGAAGATACACTCCTACGCCGGCGACGCCCTGAGCTGGGCGGTGGGCGTAGGCCTCATCGGAGGCGTGACTAAGGATTCGCTTGATCCCCGGGGCCTCGCCACACGCGAGCAGGTGGCCACCATCCTCAAGAGATTCGACGAAGCGGATATCATCACCCTGGCGGACTACTACCGCCCCTACGTGGAGCAGATAGCGGATCACGCCGAGGAGATGCTCCTGTCCGACATCGAAAGGATCTCGGCGGACCCCGATTTCAACATGACGGATCTGCTCACATGGGGCTACGGACTGCTCGCCATGGGTCTCAATGAGATCGGCAGATACGACGTGGTCGAGGATTATCTGGATCTGTGGATCAGCCACCCCGTATCCGACGCATATCTCTGCGCCGACGCCGGGCTGGTGGGCTACTGCGCGCTCGATATGTACGAGCGGACCGGAGAGCAGAAATACAAAGACCTATGCGAGCTTTGTCTCGAAGGGCTTCTGGCGAGACGCACCGATAAGTACGGAGAGATCAAATACGACAGCAACGAAACCGAGACGGTCCTGGTGGACGGCACGGGCATGGTGACGCCGTTCCTGGCGAGATACGCCCACGACTTCGGAGACAAGGAAGTCGAAAGGATCGCCGTCCTTCAGGTGACGAACTACCTCAAAATGGGCGTGGATCCCGGGCGTCATCTGGCGTACCACGGCTACGAAAACGGCATCTTCGCCGGCGAGATGGGCTGGGGCCGCGGCACCGGCTACCTGATGCTCGCCATCGGATCCGTTATGCGTTACTGCCATGATGAGAAAGCGATCGCCGATTGCGAAAAATTCATCCAGTGGACGTTCAAATACCTGAAACCCGAGTACAAATTCGGCTGGACGCTGTCCGATCCTGACGCCGACTCCGACACCTCAGCCACGTTCAAGATCATGTGGGGCGTGATGAAGGCGAAGGAAGTGGGTCTCGCGACCTCAATCAGCGACGATATGATAAAAAAGATCGCTAAAGCGGGGCTCACCGACGTTTACGACGGCGTGGTGAAGGGATCCTCCGGCGGATCCGGCGGATTCGGCTCCTACAGCGATCTCCACGACGAAAACACCGGCTACGGTCAGGGCGCCGCGCTCGCCTTCTACGTGCTGTTTCTGAGGTATCTCGAAAACAGCTGAAAGGGAAGATAAAAATGAAGGGAATAAAGCTTTCGGCGTATATCCTCACTCTCAGCTTCGTCTTTGCGCTGGCCTCTCCCGTTTTCCCTGCCGAAGGATCGCCGTTCACCGACGTGAAAACGACCCGCTGGAGTTACGAGGCGATACAGTACGCCGTGGACAGCGGCTACATGAAAGGCGTCGGGGACGGAAAGTTCGACCCCGCCGGCTCCATGACGAGAGGTATGTTCGTCACGGTGCTCTATCGGAAGGAAGGCGCTCCCGAGGTGGAATTCCGTCCGGATTTTTCCGATGTGAAATCGGGCAAGTATTACTCGAAGGCGGTGATCTGGGCGAAGGATAACGGGATCGTCACCGGCGTCACCGACACGGAATTCGACCCAAACGGCAAGATCACCCGCGAACAGCTTGCGACGATGATCTACAGATACTGCACCGTCAAGAACCTCTACGTTGATGAACGGGGCGACGTGTCGTCCTTCTCCGACAAGGGGAAGATCCACTCCTACGCCGCCGACGCCATGAGCTGGGCGGTGGAGAAAAAGCTCATCAGCGGAATGACAAAGGATACCCTCGACCCTCGTGGTCCGGCGACCCGGGAGCAGGTGGCGACGATACTCAAGCGGTTCGACGAGACGGAGATCATGACCCTCGCCGACTACTACCGCCCCTACGTGGAACAGATGGCTGACCACGCGGAGGTCATGCTCCGGGAAGAGATCGAATGGGCGAAGGATCACCCCGACTCCTTCGACTTCCTCAACTGGGACTACGGGATGCTCGTCATAGGTCTCACCGAAGCCGGAAGAGAAGACGTCGTCAAAGACTACGTGGATCTGTGGCTGAACTCCTCCCACCGTGACGAGATCCTTCCCTGCGACCCGGGCCTCGCGGGATACGGAGTACTCTGGCTGTGGGAAAAAACGGGAGATCAGAAATACGCGGACCTGTCAAAGGAGTTTCTCGATTCCTTTGACAGATGGTCCACGGACTCCATGGGAGAGATCACCTACGGCGGTCCCGGAAGCCGCGATATCTACGTTGACGGCACCGGAATGGTGACTCCGTTCCTGGCGCGTTACGCCGCCGACTTCGGCGACGAAGACGTCAGACGGATCGCCGCCCTCCAGGTGACGAACTATATGAAGGTGGGCGTAGATCCCGCCCGCCACCTGGCGTTTCACGGATACACCTTCGGCGGCACCCCTATGGGAGAAATGGGCTGGGGCAGGGGCACCGGCTGGCTCATGCTGGCAGTCGGCTCCGTCATCCGGTACTGCGACGACGACAACGCCGACGAAATATGCGACAAATTCATCGGATATACCATGAAATACCTTAAGCCCGAATACAAATTCGGCTGGACGCTGTCGCCCCTTGAGAATGACGCTCCCTCCGACACCTCCGCCACAGGGATGATAATGTGGGGCGTGATGCAGGCGAAACTCAAGGGACTTGCATCCTCCGTCAGCGACGAGACGCTGCGCGCCATAGCGAAAGCGGGACTCACAGACGTCTTCGACGGCGTAGTAAAGGGCTCCTCCGGAGGGGCGGGCGGCTTCGGCGCCTACAGCGAGGAATACGACGAAAACAACGGCTGGGGTCAGGGAGGACTGCTCTCCTTCTACGCCCTGTTCCTCCGTTATCTCGACGGAAATTGAAAGGGGTTTCGGAAAAATGAAAAAAACAAAGCTTCTGTCCCTCGCTCTCGCGTCCTGCTTCGTCCTGACTCTCGCCGCGCCGGCTTTCTGCGCGGACGTCACCTACTCCGACGTGAAGGAGAAAAGATGGAGCCACGACGCCGTCATGTACGTCACCGAAAAGGGATATATGAAGGGCGTGACGGCCGACAGATTCGACCCGGCGGGCTCCATGACGAGAGGTATGTTCGTCACGGTGCTCTGGCGCAAAGAGGGCTCCCCCGAGGTGGGATTCCGCCCGGATTTTTCCGACGTGAAGGCGGGAAAATACTACTCGAAGGCGGTGATCCTGCAATCCTGTT
>JAFWWR010000094.1 GCA_017518025.1 Clostridia bacterium | reverse complement strand
CTGAGATTCAAATCCACCAGCATCCGGCAGAAATCGTCCTGATCCGGGTAGGCGGCGTGCATCTCGAACTTGGTCACGCCCGGGATCACGCCGAACAGGTTTTTTGTGGCGCAGCTCAGCCCGGTGAGAGAATGAGTTTTCAATTTGCAGATATTTACAATAATATCCGATTCCGCCACAGGGGTGAGCACTTCGACGTTTTTCAGTTTCTTCCCTTCGGCGAACGGGATCGAAACGCTTGAATAATCGTCGTTCAGGCGAAGCCCCGTCCTCGCCGACACGTCTTTCATTCCGGTGGCGTCGAGGATACGGTTCATAAAAGCGGCGTTATAGGGGCCGCCCGAGCTCTCGGCGAGAACGACGTCCGCCGCTCCGAGTTTTTTCACGAGACGGAAGACTGCCTCCACCACCGCGGGGTGGGTCGTCACGGCGTCCTCCGGCTTTTTCGCGGAAACAAGGTTCGGTTTCAGCACCACCCGTTTTCCGCCGAAGAACGACCCGTCGGCACCGACAGACGCAAATTGAGACGTGAGAAGTTCCTCGATCAGCGGCTCGTCGTACTCCTCGCATCGGGAGACCGCGACGGGTGCGCCGCGCAATTTGTCAAGATCCATAAGCCGCTCCGTTTTGAAGAATCAGCCGGGTCTGTAGCTGTCCTTGAGTGATACGATCCTGCTGACGGTACCGGGGTGTTTTGCGTCGGGATAGTAATATCCGAGACGGACGAACTGGTACCTCTCCGGCTCCGCGCCAAGGACTCCCTTTTCGACGAAGGATGAGGTGAATTCTTTTTTAGAATCGGGATTCAGATAGTCGCCGAGAGTTTTGTCCTCGGGGATATCGCCCGTGTTGGCGATGGTAAAGAGCTTGTCGTAGTGGACGATCTTTACCGGATCTGCGTTCTCCGAAGAGAGCCAGTGGATAGTCCCCTTGATCTTTCTGCCGTCGGCCGGCATACCGTCCCGGGTCTCAAGATCGGCGGAGCAGAGGATCTCCGTCACCTTGCCGTCCGCGTCGCGGATAACGTCGTCGCATCTGACGATATACGCGCCCATGAGACGCACTTCCCCGCCCGGTTTCATACGGAAGAACTTCGGCGGCGGATCGTCCGAAAAGTCGTCGCGGTCGATATAGAGCGTCCTGGTGAACGGGACCTGCCGCGTCCCCATTTCGGGATCGCCCGGATGATTCGGGAGACTGAAGTATTCTGTTTTTCCCTCCGGGAAGTTGGTCACGGTGACCTTTACCGGGTCGATTACGGCGACGCGTCTTTTCGCCGTTTTGTTCAGTTCCTCGCGGATGCAGTATTCCAGCAGTTCGATGTCGACGAGACTGTACTGCTTTGCAATACCGGCGCGGCGGACGAACTCGAAGATCGACTCGGGCGTGTAGCCGCGGCGTCTCATTCCGCAGAGGGTGGGCATGCGGGGATCGTCCCATCCGTCCACAAGATCATTCTCCACCAGATAACGGAGAAATCGCTTGCTCATGACCGTATACGTGACGTTGAGCCGCGCGAATTCGTACTGGTGCGGGGGATTCTCGAATCCGATGTTTTGCACAACCCAGTCGTAGAGCGGTCTGTGGTTCTCGAACTCGATGGAGCAGAGGGAGTGAGTCACTCCTTCCAGCGCGTCCTGGATCGGGTGAGCGTAGTCGTAGAGCGGATATATGCACCACTTGTTCCCCTGGCGGTGATGGACCGATCTGTTGATGCGGTAGATCGCCGGGTCGCGCATATTCATATTGGGCGACGCCATGTCGATCTTCGCCCGCAGGGTCTTTGAGCCGTCCGGGAACTCTCCGTCACGCATCCTGCGGAACAGATCGAGGTTTTCCTCGGGAGTCCTGTCCCTGTACGGGCTGTTTCTGCCCGGTTCGGTGAGGGTCCCTCTGTATTCTCTCATCTCGTCGGCGCTCAGGTCGCAGACGTACGCTTTGCCGTCCATGATGAGCTTTTCGGCGAAGCGGTAGCAGTCGTCAAAATAGTCCGATCCGTAGAAAACGCCGCCGGTCGGCTCGGCTCCGAGCCACTTGAGATCCTCATAGATGGAATCGACGT
>JAFWWR010000093.1 GCA_017518025.1 Clostridia bacterium | reverse complement strand
GCGGCCGAGAGTAGGGGAGTGAAGAGGGGGAGAGAGTCAGCCTACTGAAGTTCACGGATCGGTATAACCGAAATTGGTGCTGTTATTCTCTACCATCCGTGAGCTTCGTAGGCCTCTCCCCCTCTTCGACTTTTCTTTCAGTGCAGGCTTTCTTTTCATAGAAAAGAAAGAGTGCGGAAAAACAGTGATAGGCAAAACTACAAGTCGTTCAGCTTTTTCACAGCGTTTGCCGCTGATTATCAATTCCTTGCATTCTTTGCTCTGCAAAGAGGGGCAAGAAAGGGCGATAAACCTCGTAGATGTGAAATACAGCCATGTATCCCGTACACGGTTGTCTTTCTGCATGATTCGCAGATCATCCCCATATAATACCTTACCGGAGGTATGAGTATGAGGAAGAACAACGTTTGCGTTTACGGGCGGCCCCGGCGCGGCGGCTCCATCAGCCGCGTGCCTCTCGGCGCGGGAGCCGTGCTGTGCGCCCTTTTCCTCGCCGTGCTGGCGGTGCGCGGAGGCGGCGGCACTCTCCGGGAGGAGGAAAAGACCGCCGCGGAGCGTGTGGCGGAGAACGAATACGTGGCGGTGATGCTGGGGGTGGAGGGCGCCCCCTCACCGGGGACTTCCGTCGCCGAGACGGAGGACCCGCCCGGGTATCTCGACGGCAAGTGGAATCTGTGGGAGTTCATCGGCGACTCCATCTCCTCGTTTTTCGGTAAACAATGACGCTCCGCAAAGCAAAACAGGAAAGTAAAAAAAAGAGCGGCGCGCCCCGGGTCACGGCGGATCCCGTGGCCGCGGCGGCCGGCGTCGCTCTCGTCGCTTTTCTCATATATTCCGGCGGTCTGCGCTATCCCGCCGCCGTCACGCTCTCGCTTCTCACCCACGAGGCGGGCCATCTTCTCGCGGCGCGGGCGCTGTCCGTGCCCCTGTCCCGGGTGCGGCTCGGAGTCTGCGGGCTGAACCTCCGCTTCGACTACTCCGGGGCGTCCGCCCGGGGTGAGATCGCCGTGTGTCTTGCCGGTCCCGTCCTTGGAGCCGCCGTGTCGCTCGCCGCGGCGCGGGCGGGCCTTGGCAACGTGCCCGGAGGGATGTACTTCATCCTTTCGGGCTTCGTTCTCGCCGGAGTGAATCTGCTCCCGGTCCGGGGGCTGGACGGCGGCGCGGCGTTCGCCGCTTTTCTGGATTCCGTCATGCTTCCGGACCGCTCCTTCCGGGTGGAGAGGGCGGTTTCCGCGGTCTTCACGGCGCTTTTCTGCGCCCTGACCGCCTATGTGGGTCTCCGGGGCGGTCTCAACTTATCGATGCTTCTTCTTTCGATCTGGTTTCTGACTTCTCCGGACCGATAAAGTCACGCTTCCACGGGAGCCGGTCGAGGTTTTCGCAGATATATCCGTCGAATCCCGCCTTCCGCGCGACCTCGTACTGCTCCGGCTCCCTCAGGGTCCAGGCGAACTTCTTCGCGCCGAAGAGAGTGCACAGCTTTATCGACAGATTGTTTTTCAGACTTCCCGGCGTGACGGAGATGAAATCCGGGCGGCAGAGAAAATTGAGATACATATTCTCGAGGAAGAAGATCCCGGTTCTCTCCTTCAGATCCCGCTCGCCCCGGTGGTTGTCCGCCAGGATCCCCCGGGGAGTCCCGGGCGACAGTTTCGCCCACCGCCTCAGATGGAGCGGATGGAACGACTGGATGGCGTACGGACCGCGGTAATCCTTCAGGACTTCGTAGGACTTCTCTGCCACCAGGGGATTCGCCCCCTCCTTCAGCTCGATGAGCAGCGGCACGCGGCCGTCCACGGTGTCGAGCACCTCGCGGAGGGTGGGCACGAATCCGTCCCCCGCCTTGAAGGGTATCTTTTTCAGCTCGTCCAGCGTCATCGCATCGATGCGCCCGCGGCCTTCCGTCACCCGGTCCACCGTGGAGTCATGGATCACCACCGGCACTCCGTCGGAGGTGAGGTGGACGTCGATCTCAATGGCGAAATTCCTTTCCGCGGCGGCCTCGTAGGAGCCGAGGGAGTTTTCCGTCACCGTTTTGTTGTCGAAGAATCCCCGGTGAGCGATGGGCCGCGCCGTGACCGCGGACACGTCCGCCGGCTTCCGCACCCGCGGCATTATCATAAACAGATACAGCGCGATCACCGCGGCGGCAACTGCGCCGAGTATTGCAAAGATCATATTATCGTCTTCCTTTTTCAATACGGCGGTCGAGGATCTTCCCGACCGCCGCAATTTTATTCTTCCTCTTTTTCGGGTATGTTTTCCGCGTCGGGATAGAGCGCGGCACGGACGTCCTCCCCCGTGATCTTCATCAGGTCGTCCTTTGTGACCTCCTCCGCCTCCGCCAGCCGGTTCGCCTGCTCGGACAGCACCTTCTCGAAGGTGTTCCGGACTCCGCGGGCGTTGCCGAAATCGGCGCTGAACTCCGCGGCGGCGTCGAAATACGCCTCAAGCTCGCGCATGGCGTCCTCGTCCGCCTCGTAGCATCCCTTCTTGCACTGGAAACGGAAGATATCCGCCATCTCGGGGCCCGTGTAGTCGTCGAACTCCACGTATTTGTTGAAGCGCGACCGGAGGCCGGGATTCGACTCGATGAAGTCCTCCATCAGCTCGGTGTACCCCGCCACGATGACGACGATATCGTCCCGGTGGTCCTCCATGTATTTCAGCACGGTGTCCACCGCCTCGCCGCCGAAGTCGTTCTCCGACTTGTTGGTGAGGCCGTACGCCTCGTCGATGAACAGCACGCCGCCGAGGGCCTTTTCCAGCACCGCGCCGGTCTTGATGGCGGTCTGCCCGATGTAGCCCGCCACCAGGCCCCCGCGGTCCGTCTCCACCAGCTGTCCCTTCGAGAGCAGGCCGATTGAGCGGTACACCCGCGCCATAAAGCGGGCGATCATGGTCTTGCCCGTGCCGGGGTTGCCGGAGAACACCATGTGCAGCGACGTGTCGCTGACGGGGAGATCGTTGTCCCGCCTCATCTTGTAGACCTTCGCCATGTTGATGAGGGCGCGGACCTCCCGCTTCACGTTGCCGAGGCCGATGTAGCCGTCCAGCTCCGCCATCAGGTCTTCGAGCTTCTCCGGCTCCTCCTCGGGGACGGCGTCCTTCCCGGGTGACACGCCGGTGTCGCCCGTCGATACGGCGGCGCCGCCTTTGTCGCCGACCGGGGAGGCGGGAGAGTCCTTTTTCGGTTCGCCGTTTCCGTTCTTCGGCGGGACTCTGCCCCAGATGTCCTCTCCGAGGCGCCTTATGTTGTTTTCCGTCATCGAGCGTATCAGCTCCAGCTGCATGCCGATGATCTCGTCTTTTTTATCCATTGACGGCGGGACTCCTTTGCGGAATTATCTTACTTTACGACGCCTTTTTTCAGGATGATGTTGGCGTAGATGGCGCTCTCGCCGGTCACGACGACGGCGTAGGCCTTGCGCGCTCTCTCATAGAACGCGAATCTCTCGAGGAACTGGGGTTCCTTGTCGGTGTGCTCCGCGACGATCTTTTTATACTCGTCCCAGATCTCCACTTTGAGATCGCGGTCCTGCTCGGTCTTGTCCATCAGGTAGACGTTGTTGTCGTACTGGTCGAGAGGGAAGATCTCGAGGATGGCGGAGAGGAGCTCCGGCACGCCGGTGCCGTCGCTGCGGAGGACGATCCGTCCGACGGACTCGCCGGGGAAGTTGCCGTCGGAGATGACGATCTCGTCGCCGTGGCCCATTTTAGCGAGCACCCGGAGCAGATCGGGGGAGATTATTTTGTTGATTCCTTTAAGCATGATTTTTATTCCTTTCATGAACGTTCGTTCCTGAGTTACCTCAATTATACCGCGTTTTGTGTTTTATTGCAATGGTTAATTGTGCTATCGGGGAACGAGGCGAAATGCACCCCCTTTGACAAGACGAACCGGCGAACCGCCGTCAGCGAAGCTGACTGATGAGGT
>JAFWWR010000092.1 GCA_017518025.1 Clostridia bacterium | reverse complement strand
GTCGTCTACGGCGATTCCTCAGGGGTCACGCTGGATGATAATCCCTGCTTCGTCAACCCTACCGTCGGCGACTACCGTATCCGGGAGGGCGCGGACTTCCCGGATATCGAATTTGAAAAAATCGGAAGATATTGAGAAAAAGCCCGCTTCGGCGGGCTTTTTCCTCAGAGAAGAGAGAAGAGAGAAGAGTGAAGAGAATCGGTAAAAAACGCGAACGGCGCGCCGTTTGCGTTTTTTTCGGGCGGATATTATCTTTTCCGCATGACGGCCGCCGAATTATTCAAATCCGTTGCAATTTTTCTTCCTCTATGATAAAATAATCCTGTAAAACCCGATATTTTCGGGGATGAGGCAATATCACTGCGCCGAAGGCGTAATACCACCGCCGCTCCGGCGGCAATCTCACTCACCCGTCGGAGGTGTTTCCCTTGTAAAAATTCGACAGGGCGCTGTCCGTGATCTACGCAGTCTGCGGCTCCGTCGCCGCGGTCTGCTTCGGCGCGTACCTGATAAAACAGTTCTTCTACCCCGAGGGGAGGTTCCCCCTTTTCGTGGCGGCGGCGGTGCTCCTTGCCGTCGTCCTTCCCGCCCTTTTCCGGAAGCCGCTCAGACGGCTGCTCGGGAAGGCGTATCCGGTCCTCAAGGTCGTCATGTGCGCGGGACTTCTCTTCTTCACCGTGTCCTTCGCCGTCCTCTGCGCCGTCATCGGCGTCCGGGCGGGCGAGGCGCGGGTCCCGGCTCCCGACTACGGGGAGGGGACGGTGTTCATCGTCTTCGGCGCCAAGACCGAGCGCGACGGGAGGCCCTCCGTCGTCCTTGCCGCGCGGCTGGACCGCGCCGCCGAGGCCATGGAGAACACCCCGGGGAGCGTCTGCATCGTCTCCGGCGGGCAGGGGTCGAACGAGATCCGCCCCGAGGCGGATTCCATGCGCGACTACCTTATCTCCCGCGGGATCTCCGCCGACCGGATCATCACCGAGCCCGATTCCCACAACACCGCGGAGAACATCCGCAACTCCGTGAAGCTTATCGGGAACATGGACGGCGTGCGGCGCGTGGTCTGCATCTCCACCTTCACCCACGTGGGCAGGATCCGCATCCTCGCCGGCCGCGAGGGCCTCGAGGCGGAATATCTCGCCTCGCCGTTCCCGAAAAAGGAGCTCATTTTCCCGAATCTCGTGAGAGAATACCTGTCCTACGCGAGGACGTATCTTATCGGCTACTGAAAAAAGACAGAAAGGATCTGAAACATGAAATCTCTGCGGGCGCGTTTTATTGCGATCATACTGACTGCGATCCTGGCGGCGTCGCTCATCTCCTGCGCCGCCACCGTGTCGGGGCCCGGGAAGGAATCCCTCTACCGTGAGGGCGAGATCGGGACCGATCCCGCCGGACCGGCGACGGAGACGGAGCTTCCGACCGATACGGAGCCCTTCGCGGTGCCGGCCACGGAAACGGATACCGCACCGGCGACGGATACCGGGGCGGCGACGGAGACGGAGCCCGCTGACACGACTCCGCCGGACGTTCCGCCGGAGATAAACTACGACGTGAACGCGCACCTCGGCTCGAACACCGTCCTCATCGACGCGGGCCACGGCTACGCCGACCCGGGATGCACGTCGAAGTACCTCGGCGGAGTTTACGAGATGACGATCACCTATGACATGGCGTGCCTGCTCCGCGACGAGCTGAACAAACGCGGTTATCAAACGGTGATGCTGAGGGACGGAGAGTCCTTCCCGAACGAGAGGGAGATACTCTCCCGGGCGAAGGACCTGGGAATGATCGTGAAGGAAAACAACATAAACGAGAACAACGTATTCCACGCCTACGAGCGCACGCTCTGGGCGGACGTGATGAACCGTGACACGCCCTTCGCGCTGATGATCTCGCTCCACGTGAACTCCCTGCCGTCGGCGGAGGAGGTGCGCGGAACGGAGATATACCACTGCGTCGACAACGGATGCGCCGCGCCGTCGGAGCTTCTGGCGACCATCATCGAGGAG
>JAFWWR010000091.1 GCA_017518025.1 Clostridia bacterium | reverse complement strand
TCACTTCAAGGGTGTCCTTGTTGTATCTCTTGCCCCTGCAAACGTCGCAGGTGACGTAGACGTCCGGCAGGAAGTGCATCTCGATCTTTTTGACGCCGTCGCCCTCGCACGCCTCGCATCTGCCGCCTTTGACGTTGAAGCTGAAACGGCCGCTCGTGTAACCCCTGAGCTTCGCGCCGGGAGTCTTAGCGAACAGGTTTCTGATATCCGTAAACAAACCGGTATAGGTGGCGGGATTGGATCTCGGAGTCCTTCCGATGGGGCTCTGGTCGATGACGATGACTTTATCGAGATATTCCGTACCCTCGATCCGGGTGTGTTTGCCGGGATACGTTATCGCCCTGTTGAGAGTTGCGGCGAGACTGTTATAGAGTATCGAATTGATGAGAGAAGATTTTCCCGACCCGGAAACGCCCGTAACGCAGGTGAACACGCCGAGCGGGATCTCAACGTCGATGTTTTTCAGATTGTTCTCTGCGGCGCCGATTATCTTGAGGAAGTGGCCGTTCCCCTCACGCCTTTTTTTCGGGACGGCGATCTTGCGCTTGCCGGACAGGAACTGACCCGTGACGGAATTTTTACACGCTTTTACCTCCGCGGGCGTGCCGGCAACGACGATCTCGCCGCCGTAGATCCCCGCCCCGGGGCCGATGTCGACGATGTAATCCGCCTCGTTCATGGTCTCCTCGTCGTGCTCCACGACGATAACGCTGTTTCCTATATCGCGGAGCTTTTTGAGGGTGCCGATGAGTTTCGAATTGTCGCGCTGGTGCAGACCGATGGACGGCTCGTCGAGAATATACAGCACTCCCGCAAGGGACGAGCCGATCTGCGTGGCGAGCCGTATGCGCTGCGCCTCGCCCCCGGAGAGGGTCCCGGCGCTTCTGTCCAGCGTCAGGTAATCAAGGCCGACGCTGACAAGGAAACCGAGCCGGTTTTTGACCTCCTTGACGATCTCCCGGGCGATCTGGTTCTCCGTTTCGGTGAATTTCAGTCCTTCCGTGAATTTTAACGCGTCGGAGACCGACAAATGACAGAATTCCGCGATATTTTTGCCTCCGACGGTGACGGCAAGCACGTTTTTGCCGAGGCGGGCGCCGCGGCATTCCGGGCACTGTGAGTCCACAAGGAACTGGTCGTAGTACTCGTTCCCCCATGCGCCGGGCTCCGCGCGCCGTTCGATGATATTCAGCACTCCCTCGAAAGGAGCGATCTGTCTCTGAGCTCTGTCTCCGAACACGCGGACCACGTCGAAGCTGTTTGACGTGCCGTGGAGCAGGACCTCCATGGCTTCCCGCGGATAATCCTTCAGAGGCATATCAAGCGTTGCGCCGAAATGCTCGATCGCCGCTTTTATTATGGGACCGTTCCATGAGTCGTCCGTCAGGGATTTGAATCCGTTGACGGCAATTGCTCCCTCGGAAAGAGACAGAGATCTGTCGGGGATTATTTTTTCCACGGAGACCGTTCTGAATACGCCCAGTCCGGAGCAGGCGGGACACGCGCCAAAGGGATTGTTGAAGGAGAACATCCTCGGCTCGAGTTTGCCGAAGGAGATCCCGTGCTCCTCGCAGGCGAAATTGGTGGAGAACTCCATCTTTTGCGGCTCGGATCCGTCGCGCGGCACAGTCTCGCAGACAACGAGTCCGTCCGCCTCCTTCAGGGCAAGCTCCACGGAATCGGTGACGCGGGAACGGAGATCCGGCTTCATCACCAGGCGGTCCACAACGATCTCCACGGTGTGTTTCAGATTCTTGTCAAGCTCGATCTGCTCGTCGGAGTCATATATCACCCCGTCGACGCGGACTCTGACGAATCCGTCCTTGTGAGCGTCGGAGATGAGTTTTTCGTGTCTTCCCTTTTTCCCGCGTACCACGGGAGCGAGGATCATGAATCTCTCTCCTTCGGGGAACTCCATGATACGATCGACGATCTGTTCCGCCGAGATCTGTCTGATCTCCTTGCCGCAGATCGGACAATGCGGCACGCCGAGACGGGCGTACAGAAGGCGGAGATAGTCGTATATCTCGGTGACCGTTCCCACCGTGGAGCGGGGGTTGCGCGAGGTGGTCTTCTGGTCTATGGAAATTGCGGGGGACAGACCCTCTATAGAGTCCACGTCCGGCTTGTCGAGCTGGCCGAGAAACATCCGCGCGTATGACGAAAGACTCTCCACGAAACGCCTGTGCCCCTCGGCGTAAAGCGTGTCAAAGGCGAGAGACGACTTGCCGCAGCCGGAAAGTCCGGTGAACACGACGAGCTTGTCTCTCGGAATGGAGAGATTCACGTTTTTGAGATTGTTTACCCTTGCGCCGGTAATAGTTATCCACTTTGGCATAGGTCTTTACCTTTCCGATCTGTTCTGTTTTCTCTTCATAAGGACGTCATAGACCTCGTCGGCGCGAAGTCTGTCCCTGATATATGCTTTCCTCAGCAACTCAGGCGGTACCATCGGGTCAAATTTCCCGAAGGCGGGCGCCTCGTTCTCCTCGACGAGCCCTTCAAGATCGATCCCTTTCGCCGCAACGTCGGCAAGATGGTCGAAAAGCTCGTCGCCGGTGCCGTTTTTCAGTTTGAAGGAGATGTAATAACATCCTTCGAATTCCATGCCGGAGACGCCGAATTTTCCGCCGTTTTTGCCGATAAAGCGTCTCATGGTTCGGAACGATCTGGTCCCGAGCCACGGGAAACAGACGTAGGTCGATCCGCCGGTGGAGATCACGTCTTTCTGCGTGATCCCGGTGTTTCTCGCCACGGCTCGCGCGGCGCGGAGGCGTTTCAGCGCGCCTTCCTTCAGATACGGGTACTCAACGTCCTCGCAAAGTACCTGCTTCATCCTCTTCAGGATCTTCGTATGGATCTCGCCGAAATCGCCGGGCCAGGCGATCTCCATTTTGCCCTCCACGGCCTTGACGTAAATGAGCCGGCGTGCGGCGTCGCATTCCTCCACCTCCCAGACGCGGCCTGCGAGAGCAAATCTGTCTCCCGGAGGCGGCGCGCTGCTGATGGTGCCGATCTCGTCGGAGCCGCAGCGTACGGTAAAGTCCTCGGAATCCTTGAAAACTGCGAAGAATTTGAACGAGGAGACCATGCGCTCGCCGCGCAGTCCGACGATCAGTTCTCCTTCATCGGTCATTTCAAGGTAGTCCTCGTTTATCATGGAAACGAGGAGCTTTTTGTAGTCGTCCGCGGTCACCTTTTCGAATGGTGGGAGCGACAGCACCGTAGATGCAAGAGACGGCGGGTCCATGGCGCCGCGGGATGCGAGGACCGATATGGTCTGATGGAAAAGCAGACTGAACGGAAGCTCGATCCTGAACGGCGGCTCGATAAAACGCTCTTCTATATAAAGCTGAACTATGGCGATCCCGCGCAGAAGTTCCCACGGGATAAGCTGGGGCAGCGGCGCGTTGGGGAGCGCGGTCTCCTCGCGGAAGACCATCATCATCTCCGGCGGCAGTTCTCTTCTTCCGGACCTGCCGAGTCTCTGCAGGAAGGATTTGACGGAAACGGGACTTCCCATCTGGATGATCCTCTCGAGCCGCCCGATGTCGATGCCCAGCTCCATGGTAGTGGTAGCGCAGGTGACCACGTGAGATTCGTCGTCCTTCATCTTTATTTCGGCGTCCTCACGGATCGACGCGGAAAGGTTGCCGTGATGGATGAGGAAGATATCATCTTCTCCGCGTTTTGAGGCGATCTGTCGCAGCGTCGCCGTAACGTACTCGGTCTCCTCCCTTGAATTCGAGAAAACGAGCGCCTTTTTGTCCTTTACGCAGTCGTAGACGTACTCGAAACCGGGATCGAGGGAAAATGTGTCCTCGTACGGCTTTTCGATCACATCCTCTTCCGTCGGCTCCGCCGCGCCGTTCGCTATATCCGCGAGGCGGCGTTTGTCGTCGGAGATCCCGTCGCCGTTGATATAGAAATGCTCCATTCCGAGACGCCATTTTATCTTATTTCCGCCGGGTTCCGGAGCGGAGGTGCTCCTGCCGGACCCCGCCCCGAGCCACCGCGCGGCGCTTTCGATATCGCCCACCGTGGCGGACAGCCCGATACGGCGCGGAAATTTCCCGGTCTTGTCGGAGATGCGCTTAAGCTGACAGAGCACCTGGTTTCCGCGGTCGGTGCCGGTCATGGTGTGGATCTCGTCGATTATGACGTAGCGCAGATCGCCGAGAAGCGAATTCAGGTCGCCGGAACGGCGGATCAGCATGGATTCGACCGACTCGGGGGTGATCTGAAGCACGCCTGACGGATGGAGAAGAGCGCGGGACTTGTGCGACGAAGCCACGTCCCCGTGCCAGTGGTATACGGGGATCCCCGCCTCCTCGGTGAGCTCCGAGATCCGGTTGAACTGGTCGTTTATAAGCGATTTGAGCGGCGCGATATAGAGAACCGCAAATCCCTTTATGTTGTCGATATCTTCATAGATCTCCGAGAGAACGGGAAAGAACGCCGCCTCCGTCTTGCCGGACGCCGTTGACGACGTCAGTAGAAGGTTGTCCTCCGTCTCGAAAATGACGCGGGACGCCGCCACCTGCATCTCATGCAGGCGTTCCCATCCGCGTCTGTAAATGAATTCTTTGATGAACGGAGAATATGAGTCGAATACGTTTTCCATGGGGCGTCCTCCTTTCGGGCAAGGTCAGAACTCGATATCATCGACGGTGATCTTTCTGTTTGACGGAGTCGGTTCCCGATCCGTCGCGTCGTTCTGCCCGACGGCGGGAAAAAGTTCCGACGCCGCGGCGTCGGGATTCTGATAAAGCAGATCGAGGACGCCGATGTAGTCCCGGATAATCTCTCTCGGGGTGATCATGGAGTCGGCTCCGGTGCGGTCGAGCAGGACCGTGAGAAAATCTTTCTTCTCCCCGTCGGTGATCCGCGGCTCCCAGCCGTAATACATACCGTGCAGGGTCGTAAGGCGCATGATCAGGGCGAGAAGTTCGGAATCGCCGAGCCGTCTGAGTCTGATGATGGAACCCATGGCGCTCTGCATTCCCTCGGGAACGATCCGGGGATCGGCGAGACGGCTTCTCAGCGCCTCATAACTGAATAGACCCCGTCTGTTGTCCTCGAGGAACTGAGGCGTGCCGCCGAAAACGATCATAAGTCCTTCGGCACCGCCCTGCATTGTGTCGTTGAACATGGAAAGGATCTTCTCGTAGTTCGATTCTCTGGACACGCGATTGACTATTTTATAGAGATTGACGCATTCGTCGATGAATATGCAGAGACCGCTGTATCCGATCTTTCTCACCAGGGCGGCGAGAAGTTTTACGTGGTCGTACCAGTTGGAGTCGTCGATGACGGAGACGGATCGTATGCCCAGCGCCTCCCGGGCCTCGGTTTTGGTGTTGTATTCCCCGCGGAGCCACTTGAGGCAGGCGGACATCATCCCGTCGTTTCCTTCGCCCCAGGCGCGGCAGTATTCGCTGACGACGAGAGCGAAGTCGAAACCGCCCACGTTATTTTCGAATATCCGTGCCTCCCGGACTATACGGCGCGACACCTCGTCACCGAAGACAGGGGAATCGGGTGTGATACCCTCCTCGGCAAGGGACGCGGCGACGGAGGTGTACCATCGCCCGATTATCGACGGCAGAGCGCCGCCGTCGGGAGACGATTTGCAGGAGAGATTGCGCACCAGCTCCCGGTAGGTATTGAGCCCCGAACCGGACGAGCCCACGAGCTTTCTCTCTGGGGAGAGGTCGCAGTCCGCGGTGACAAAGCCGCGGTCGATGGCGTATCCGCGGGCGAGCTGGATGAGAAAACTCTTACCGGAGCCGTACCGCCCGATTATGAATCGGGTGACACCCTCGCCCTCGGCTGTCCTGTCGAGGTCCCGGGTCAGCGAGGCGATCTCAGCGTTCCTGCCGATGGCGATATACGGAGCGCCCGTTCTGGGAACGACGCCCGCCGAAAGGGACGAAAACAACGTCCCGAGTATTCTTTTCGGTATTCTTTCAGTGTTCATACAAAATACCGTCCCTTCAAATCATTTCCGTGGGATCCGGATCAGTCCGTATCGTTTCTGAAAAGCTCGATCAGGTCGTCGGCGTAATCTTCTATCAGCGTGTAGCCGCCGTCGCCGGCCTCAAGTATCACGTCGCCGGTCATATCGGCGAAAACGTCGTTTATGGCCGAGGCGGCGCTGTCCGGGAACAGTCCCAGTTCACGGCAGTGCGATTCAAAGAGCGTATCCCCGCTCTTCCCGTATGATCCCGTCGCCTCCCGGAGGACCTTCCACAGATTACCGTCGATCCTGCGAAGGACCGTAAGCGGAGATGCGTCAACCCCGTCGGCGTCCGCCGGCTCCTCTTCGGTTTCGTCTCCGTGCTCTCCGTTCCATACGAGCGCTCCGTCCGGTTCGTCGAAGACCGGCCGGCCGTTTTCCGTTTCATCCGCGCCCTCGGTCAGGATCTCCGTGTTTTCCCATGAGGTGTTCTCCACGACGATCGCGTCGTCAATGGAGACCGCCCCGTCCGGTGCGTCATATTTCGACAGATACTCCTCTTCCGGCGGACGGCAGACGATTTCTCCCGTCCTCTCGGCGATGTTAAGCACCGCCGGATCAAGGCCAGTCACCGAAAGGCGCGACCTTATCCCGTGGGTCTTTCTGACAGCGTTTTCAGCGAATCTAAGCAGTTCCGTGACGGTCTTTCTCGTCTCCGGTGAGCGAAAAGGGGTGTTCAGGGTCACCGTGAGCCGTTTTTTGACGCTGCACGAGCAGAGAGAGCCGCTGTAAACGTCCCTGTTCAGCGTGACGCGGCGGAACCGTTCTTTTGAAAAGATACCTTTCCCTGCCGCTCTCATTTTGTCAGTCACCGTGCGGAATATCTCCTTCGTCTGTGCGGCGAGGGACGGATCCTCACGAAGATACCGGCTCCTTGAAAGATCGTAGTCGGAATACGCCTCGATAAGACATTCGGACAGAGAATTCGAGCCGTCCGATCCCGCGCGCAGGAACGCCTCTTCGATATAAAACTCTTTCAGCGTCGACCTTTCCACGATCTTCGGCAGGAATGCGAACACGTATTCAGGAAGACGGATCGAAGCGGTCATGCAGTAGTCCGCCATCCATTCGGAAAGGTATTTGTCAAGGATAGGGTAAACGCTCCTGTAGGCGGACCACAGTCTGCCGAGAAGCTCCGCATCCCGTACGTTGTCGGATGAAGCGCACAGATTTATCGTCTCGTAGATCAGCAGGAGGATATAAGATATGTCCGCCATGGGATAGGTCCCGTTCCTGACGCAGGTGCGGAGCCAGAAGTAATAGTCGCTCTGAGATGAATTCATCTGGGAATACTGAGGGATATACGAGAAAAACGGAACGTGAGGAGATTCACGGCCCTCTATGTCTCTGAACCTCTCCGCGTCGCGGAGGAATTTTTCGTAGAAGCTGTAATTCCCGCCCCAGTCGTAGACGGCCAGTTCCGTGACAAAGGGCCCGGAACACGTCCTTTTTTCTACGAGTTCGCCTTGGGTGCCCTCGCGGCGGGATGAAAAGGAATTGAATCTTGCGGCGCTGCGCTTATAGGACGACGTGACGAACGGGTGTTTCTGCGCCGAATCGGCGGAGGGGGCGTTTATCCTGACGATCTTTTCTCCCCCGTCGTCCGCGTCGGTCCCGTTTTCGATCTCAACGGTGCCCGTGTCGGGCTCCGGAGGTTTGCGGTAGCGTTTGCTGCCGTTGATCTCAAGGGAAACGTCCAGAAATACTCTGTAATCGCCGTCGTTATTCCCTGCCACGTTACCGCCTCCCCTCATAAATAATCAAACATCCGTTCGCATCGTTTTATTATAACATTCAGCAAGATATTTGTCAACATATTTCGATTTTTTTGCACGAACGTTTAAAAAGGGCTGTCGCATTAAGATGCAGAGTCGTCGTTCTTTGCCCCACAAGGCTACCTCAGTACGTCGTGGGGCAAAAACGGCGAGAGAAAAAGTACATTAAATGGAAAAATCCGCAGGATTTTCACCTTGAAAGATGAAACCAGCGGATCTTCTTTTTACTTTGTCAAATTAGAACCGTGCTTTTTCGGTCTGCGCTTAAGGCGACGGCCTTATTTGAAGCACTCGTCACATACCTCTTCGAGGCAGTAGATACTGCGGCGGAAGGGCTCTCTGTGGATCCACTTCCCTTTTGTGAAGTCGGGGATCGGCACGGGTGCGCCGCCCATGGCGATAGACTGCTCGGAAAGCGCCGTAATGCTCATCCAGAGGGCGGAATCGTACACGTCGATGGGAGGAAGGACGTCGTTCCTGACGGAATCGACGAAAGCGTTC
>JAFWWR010000090.1 GCA_017518025.1 Clostridia bacterium | reverse complement strand
GTCGACAGCCGGTGCGCGATAAGTATGCTCGTCCGGGACGTTATGATCGGCTCGATGGCGTCCTGGATCCTGTTTTCGGAAATGGAGTCAAGCGACGAGGTCGCCTCGTCGAAGATCAGCAGGGCGGGGTCCTTCAGAAGGACTCTCGCTATGGAGATCCTCTGCTTTTCACCGCCGGACAGCTTCAGCCCGCGGTTCCCGACCATCGTGTCGAGACCCTCTTCCTGGTTTTCGATAAAGTCGTAGATATTCGCCTTCCTGCACGCCTCGATCATATCCTCCTCGGTGGCGTCGGGGTTGGCGTAGAGCAGGTTATCACGGATCGACCCGTTGAACAGATACGTGTCCTGACTGACGATTCCCACGTTCCGGCGCAGGTACTCCAGATCCAGCTTCCGCACGTCCACGCCGTCGAATGTGACGGAGCCGCCGTTTACGTCGTAGAGCCGCGGTATCAGGTTGATGATCGTGCTTTTCCCGGAACCGGACGGCCCGACTATGGCGATACTGTGCCCGCTTTTCAGTGAGAACGACACGTCGTGAAGGATCTCCCGTTCCTCGTTGTACGAGAATCTCACGTGGGAAAACTCCACGTTCCCGTCCGCGTGATCCGGAACGACGGCGTCGGGGGCGTTCTCGATCTCCACCGGCATATCGTAGTACTCGAAGATCCTGGTGAACAGAGCCATGGAGCGGATCCATTCCACCTGAATGTTGAGCAGGGAATTGACGGGGCCGTACATACGCCCCAGCAGCGCCACAAGCACCGTGATATCGCCCACGGTGAGGGATGAATCGTATCTCATCATCAGTATGCCGCCGACGAGGTACAGCAGCATGGGCCCCACGCTCGACACCGTGTCGATGATGACCATGAACCAGCGCCCGGCCATCCTCTCCTTGATGTTCAGCTTTATCATCCTGCCGTTGGCGTCTCTGTACCTGTCGTATTCGTATTTCTCCTTGCCGAACAGCTTAACGAGGAGCTGACCGCTGACAGACATGGTCTCGTTGAGGATCCCGTTGATCTCGTCGTTGCACGCCTGCGCCTCCTGGGTCAGTGACCATCTTGTTTTACCCGCCCACCTTGTGGGGATGGTAAACAGCGGAACGATGACGAGGCCCAACAGAGCGAGGATCCAGTTCTGCCGGAACATGATGACCACGGCGACGATCAGCGTGATCATATTCGACAGTATCGACGTGAACGTGTTCGATATCACGTGCTCCACGCCGGAGATATCCCCGGTCATCCTTGTGATGATGTCGCCCTGATTGTTCGAGGTGAAGAACCGCTGAGACATTTTCTGCAGATGAGCGAACATCTTGTTCCTCATATCGTAGGTGATGTGCTGAGCGATCCAGTGATTGAGGTAGCTCTCGCCGACGCGTATGAGATTCGAACCCAGCGTCACGCCGAGAGACACGGCGAGCAGGATAATGAGGACCTTGAGGTCCCTGGCGATAAGTCCGTCGTCGATGATCCGCCCGGTAAGAACGGACGGCAAAAGACCCAGAACAGACGATATCACGATGCAGAACAGCACGAACGCCATCTGTTTCCAGTAGGGTCTCAGATATGAAAATACGCGTTTCAGCAGGGAGAACGTTATCCTCGGGCGGTTTTTCTTTTCTTCCTCCGTCAGAAAACCTCTTCCCATAAATCCGCGGGGAGGCGGGGGCATGGCGTGTTCCTCCTTTTTTTATAAAAGCCGTATTTCTATTCCTACGACTCCGTTTTTGATCTGTTCTTCTTCCGTGTAGTATTTCAGCATGTCGTCAGGCGAGGCGGAAGACGATTCCTCGTCGCCGTAGCCGAGAGCGCCGGGAGGCAGGGAAGCGTACAGATCCCCGAACGACCTGAAAACCCGTTTTCCGACCACCTTGACGTGGATGATCTCGCCCTCGTCGCTCCTGTCCTCGAACTTTATCACGTCGCCGACGGCGATCCTGCGCCGCTTTTCATCGTTCAGGCGCATCTCGACGGTTTTCGAGCCGTTTTCGACCTTGACGAAGGCGTCGTGATCCAGTTTCATCCGGTGAAGCTGCCTGCCGAACCACAACCGGGGCTCACCGTCGGTTATTTCTTCGATCTTTTGTATCTGCGACCCATAAAACAGGAAGCTGTCGATCTCCAGCGCGTCTTCCTCCCGTCCGTACTCGTGAAGGCAGTATTCCGCGGAGGAAAAGCCGCATTCCCCGTCGAATATCTCACCGTCCCGGGTCGTCAGCCGTACGGTTTTTCCGTCGTATTTTTTAAGATTCATTTCCCGAACTCCGTCAGAACGTCGTAGATCCCGTCCTCAGACAGGACGCCCCGGGGCAGATCGCGGGGGAGCAGCCCCGCCTCGTCCGCGGTGAAGTCGTCCTTCCACACGTTGCTCGCGTAGTAAGCGCCCAGAGCGGCGAACCTGCCATCAAAACCGTTATCTTCGCAGTCGGAACCTGATCTCAGATCTGTCTCCGCCTCGTTCAGTATCGCCTCGAAATACGAGATCCTCTTTATCCGGATCTCTTCCGGGTTCTTTGTACGTATCCTCAGCGTTTTCAGGTATTCCTTCGTCCCGTCGCTGATCCTCCGGCTCTCGACGCACTTCTGTATCGCCTTGTTGTGAGTCCACGCGTCCAGCATATACCCCTCGATGTAAGGGACGGCCGCCTCATACTGCTTTGCCAGCGCCGTGGCGAAATACCAGGCGATCATCATGTTCACGTAGTACTCATCAGATCGCAGGGACGACACCACGGCGGGATACGCCGGATCGAATTTGTCGTCGAGGTAGTGCTGCATCAGCATCCCGATCCCGAACCGGGCGGTATATACCTTGTCCGATGTGACCCACCGCAGCACGTGATGTATAAGCACGTCCGTATTCTTGCGGAACGCCTTCGGCGAGAGCTGGTCGCAGGTCGCCCAGTTGTTCACGTACGGGAGAAACTCGTCCGTCAGCCGCAGGCACTCGTCAAAATCCTTTTTCTGTGATATGACGAACGCGTGAAGCTGATCCTCGTCGAAATAATCGTGCGGCAGGGAAGCGAGGAACTCCGCCGTCTCCGGCTCGTCCTTGATCTCCTTCGCCAGCGCCCGGAGATCCGGCGTCCGCACGCCGATCATGCGCTCCGGATCGAATTCCGGTATCAGCTTCGCCTGAAAATCCCGGTATTTTTCGTCCCGCAGCTCAAATAACCGCTCGCGTATCTTTGTATATTCCATAAAACCTTCCCTTTACTTCTTAAAAACGTGTACCTTCACGTCGTCCCACCTGCGGTCCTCGCACCAGAATGCTGTACGCTCCGTTACGTCGTAGACCATGGACACCACCGTGGGACAGACCTCCTGGGAGACCGCCCGAAGCACGTTAAAGCAGTCCGGAACGTCAAAAACCGACCCCGCTCCGGCGATCATAGTCTCGGCTGTGTTGTACCTGTCCCACCCCATCCACGGATGGGTCTCCGAATCCATCTTGAACGGCGAAAAATTCGTCAGCACCGCGTGATCCGGCTTTTCATAATACTTATACCCCTGCCCGGGAACGACGTGGAGCACGTTGCCGTCCGCGTCGGAAAGGGAAGCCATGAACGTGGTCCCCGGAACGCTCGAAACCGGGCGCGTCTCCGCGATCTCCCGGATCTCAGACAGCGTCTTTTTGCCCGTCAGCAGATCGATATCAAGCCGGATGACGTTCTCGCTCCCCTCCGCGGGGTCGCTGCGCGGATCGTGTGGCCAGCAGGTGGGCATTCCCACGAAATCGCCCCGGGAATTGGCGCCGAAAAGGGGCATCCATCCCTCCGCCTTGTCGTTTATCTCGATAAAGACTCCGTTTTCCGCGACCCGGACCCGGTGCTCCATATCAGAAAGATCGAGATTCCACCCGACGATCGTCTTTCTTCTGTTTACCACGATACTCGTACACATGACGTTTTCCTTTTTATACGATTATAACGGGACCGGCGTCGGCGACTCCCGTTTTTGTGACGTCGTATCTTCCCGACCAGCTGTGTATTTCAAATTCGAACTGTGACAAGCGTTCGACCGGGTATCCGACGACGTCAGCCAGCACCTCCGGCGAGAGACCGTCGAGTTTTTCCCGCTCTATATCGCATCCGAAGCGGTTCTTTCCATCGAGGTAAAACTCCAGTGGAAGGACTTCGTCTGTCAGTAACTGACGGATATAGTCCGCGGCGTCCTCCGCGTCGTCGTAGTGCCGGTGCTGGGTGGCGAAGCAGACGGTGTACTCGGTATAAGTCTCCGTCCGCGACTCGCCGGCGTAATACCTGTCCTCGATCACTTCGATATATTTGCCGTTGTCCCTGTTCGTTATAACTGCCCGGTCGCCGTCTTCCGTCAGATCGAATTCAAATTCCTCCCGAAGATCGAGAAGAAAACTCCGTTTTTCCATTTTTATCTTTCTTCGTTCTTTCTGCAGATATAAAGCAGATGATTGGAGCTTGCGAGCAGCTCCCGCTTCTCGCAGAAGTGGAGATACCACCTCTTGAATTTCTCAAAATCCGGGTCGGGGAGGGAAAAGTCCGGTATCTGCTCCGCCTCCTCCAGGATGCAGTCCACTCCGGCGGTGGTGATATGGGTCACGGGCTTTTTCCCGAACATGGCCTCGAACTCCGCCACGTCGTACCCGGTGAAGAGCTGCTCTTTGAAGTGCCTGACCTTGTAATCCTCCGTGAAATTCTCCTCTTCGCCCGCCGACCACCGGCCGTACAGGTAATTCGCAAACATGATCCCGTAGACGGAGAGGAACGCGAAGAAGATCACGCCGCCGTCCTTCGTGACCCGTATGGCCTCGTCCACGGCGCGTTCTGCCTCGGCTTTGTCGTAGAGATGATACATCGGGCCGAAAACGAGAGTCAGATCAAAGGTGCGGTCCCCGAGAAATCCGAGGTCAGACCCGTCGCCCTGACGGGACGTCAGATTCGGGATCCCCGCGCCGTTTTTTCTCAAAACGGAGAGGTTGCCCTCCAGCAGCTCTACCGCGGTCACGTCGAACCCCTCTTTCGCCAGGGCGACGGAATACCTGCCTGTCCCCGCGCCGATCTCAAGGATCTTCGCACCGGGGAAGGCGAAACGGCGGATAAACGTCGTCGTAATGAAGTATTCAAGCTGCCCCTGCCTCGACCGCGTGAGCCGCGTGTCCTCGTTGACCTTGCCGTAAAACTCGCTTATGATCTCTTCTCTCGTGCTCATAATATCTCCGATCGGTTTATATTCTCTGCTTTACAGCCATTTCTTCTTTTTGAAAAGGAACAGACAGAAGGCGATGATCCCCACGGCGACAAGAGTCACCAGAGGATATCCGATCCGCCAGCCCAGTTCCGGCATATAGCGGAAGTTCATCCCGTACCACCCCGTGAGGAGCGTCAGCGGCATGAAAATCGTCGTGACCACCGTGAGCAGCGTCATTATCCTGTTCTGGCTGACCTCCAGTTGCGCGTTGTAGAGGTCCCGCACCTGCATGGTGTAATCCCGGAGAGATACCGCCGTATCGTGCCGCCGCGCCATGAGATTCATGAAAAGGTGTATGTATCGCAGGTTTTCCTCGCTGAAGAACCCGTTTTCGTTCTCCTCCAGCTCCTGCGTCATGTCGATGATCTGCTCATAGTGCACCAGCAGCTTGCGGATGTCGCTTCTGATCTCGTTGACGCGGGACGGGACGGTCTTCACCTGCGAGGACAGTATCGTGTCCTCGATCCGATTCAGCTCGTCCTCGTACCTCTCCATTATGGCCAGGTCACGTTCCACGATCTGCTCGAGGAAATCGTACAGGAAACGCTCGAGACTGGGCTCTCTCCACCGTTTTGTTCGGCGGATGGCGTCGATCATCTGTCCGGCCTTGCCGCTGTCGTCGATGAATACCACGCCCTTTTCGTCCAGCGCGAAGGCGAAACGGAAATCACGCTCCTGCAGGTCGTCCCGGTCCGGTATCAGGAACGTCCCGGTGAGGGAATCGTAGTTCACCTCCGCCTTGGTGTTGTGAATATCCGGAACGTCCGGCTCAAGCTCGATCCCCATGTCGAAGCGTTCACGCTCGCGCTTCCATTCGGGAGTCGTCAGCACCGCCACGTACTTGTGTCCGGCCGGATCTTTCAGGTCCTCCGCCTCGCAGGGACGGATAGTCTCTTCCAAAAGGTAATAACTCATTTTTTTCCTCCGCTTCAGATCATTTTGTAGAGCTCGTAGCAGTTGTGTCCCTCCGGG
>JAFWWR010000089.1 GCA_017518025.1 Clostridia bacterium | reverse complement strand
CGTCGTGCCCTTGGGTGCGGGAGATTTCTCCACACGCCACAGAACCGTTACGAGCATCGCACGATTCATCGGGTCGTCCGGAGCGAATTTATCCTCCGAAACGCCGTTCATGAGGTCGTTTTCCCAAACGTATTTAACGGCTTCATAATACCATTTGCCGCTCTTGACGTCGGTAAACGGCATCTTGCCGCTGGCAGCCGTAGCCGGCATGATTATCATACCGAGCAGCATCACGGCTGCCAAAAGTGTGCTTAAAATCCTCTTTTTCATAGCTTCTCCTTTCGGAAATAAAATCTTATAATACACAGCGGGTCCTCCCCTGCTGTAATATCCTTACGTCAGTTACTCTGATGCTCCGCGGTCATCATGAAATCCACGGGGATCTCGGGATCGACGGACGCCGTGAAGAAGAGACAGCGGGTCATATCAACGTATGTGCCGTAGTCCTTCTTCAGGAAGAATCCCACGATGGAGCCGTCTCCGATCCTCGCCGGGTCGAAGTCCACGAGGATCACCTCGGGGATAACGTCAAGTCCCGCGGTTTCGAGGATCATGGCTTTGACGTTTTCCTCGGTGTAGAGGTCGGCGGATCTGAACACGGCGTGGATCTGTTCGACCAGGTCGCCGTCTTCGTCTTCGTGTGATTCATCTTCGCAAATCAAGGAGGTAAAGACGCTCTCGGCGGGCTTCCACACATCGGCAAGCTCATGGCAGACGTACATGGAGTTGAGTCCGCTGCCTAGAAGCTTCCTGACTGCGAAGTCTATCCGCTCCATTTCGGTCTTCTCTCCTGTGAGCTTGTTGACGACGCAGAAGTGGCAGACGCCTCCGCCGATCTGTCCCTCGCCCTCGCCGGCGACCTCGTTGGCGGCGCGGTTAAACTCGTCCTCTTCAAATTCGAGTTCGTAGATCTCCGGGTCGAGGCCGATGGCGTCCATCAGGATTATCGGGATCTGCTCCTTGAATATCTTGCCGGTGGACAGGGCCATGTGGACCTGATACGGATGGATGGGGCAGCGGTATTCGTCGAAGAACACCTCGAGTTTTTCCTCGACGGTCATCGGTTCGAGGTCGAGGTTGAGTTTTGCGCCGACGGTGTACGTTCTGCCCTCGGAGGGATCATAGTACTTGAAGTCGATGATAAATCCGTTCGGATCGTCGATAGCGGTGTGGTAGAACACGTATTTCGACGCGTCGTTAAGTCCGGTCAAGGTGCGGAACATCGCCTCGACGTCGTCGTACATCTGCGGGCCTTCCTTGACGGTGACCGTTTCCCCCTCGTACGATTCCATGACGTAGAGCGCATCGGTGATTTCGTCCGGTCTGTCGTCCGGGCACCAGGTCAGCTCGCCCGACTCAACGGCGCCGGTGTATTTGGCGTAAAGATCCTTGCGGATCGCGTAACCGATGGTCCTCGAGTAGGTCTCCCCGGTGGACTCGTCGGTAAACGTCGTCTCGACGTCCTCGTCCGCCCAGCAGATTCCGCCGTTGCCCGCGCCGACATATCGGTCAAAGAGTTCGTTTATGCCCTCCCCGACTTCCACTTTGCAGCCGAAGATCTTGCCGAGGCACGCGTTCAGCGATTTCTCCGTCAGAGTGGCGGAGTTTCCGAACTGGATATTCAGGTCGTCGTGGTTATAGCAGAAGAGTGCTTCAAGTTTGCCGTCGATCCTGTCGCTGAGAGATTTCGGAGCCGCCTCGAGATATCTCTCGAGGATAGTCGCCACCTGAGCGCGGGTCGCGTTGCCCTTGGGATCGAGGTAATTCTTATCGCCCACCTTCGTGCCGGAGATGAGTCCCTCGGCCACCGCCCAGCTCATGGCGGCCTTGGCGTACTTCGCGACTTTCGCGCCGTCCGGAAACGCCGTCAGGTCCGCCTTGGCGGAGGTGTCGCGGCCCGCAAACTCCGCGTAGCGGAAGAAGATGGTCGCGATCTGCTCGCGGGTTATGGAAGTGTTAGGTGAAAATGTCTTTTCGGAGGTGCCCTTGACGATACTGTTCTCGTACGCCCAAGCCACCGCGTCCATATACCATTTCATTTTGAGGTCGGTGAACGGAGTCTTGCCGCCCGGCTTGGGGGCGCCCTCAACTCTCCAGAGCACCGTCACGAGCATGGACCGCGTCATGGGCGAATCCGGCTCGAAGATGGTGTCGGTCATGCCGTTCATCAGTTTGTTGTCGTACACGTACTTGATGGGCTTCGTGTACCACTTGCCTTCCTTCACGTCCTTGAATGGAGTTGATGCCGCAGTCGTCGGCAGAATCATCACGCCGATGAGCATCACTGCGGCAAGCAGGAATGACGCAATCCTCTTTTTCATGTGGACCTCCGGTCACAGGTAATCTATTCTACAATAATTATATCACACCATCCGTCGCATGGCAAGGCGTTTTTTTGCGTTTTCACCATATTTTATTGCGATTTTCACCGTTTTGTTGTCAACTTGCCTTTTTATCCGGAAGCGGATGCGACGCCGTCCCACGCAAGAGTATTTACAATCACGCCTTTTTGTGCTAAAATGAGTAAGATATATGAAAAAAAGGAGAGGCGGAGATGACGGAGATCCCGAAAATTCGTCCCGGCGACGTGCTCGAGATGAAAAAGAGCCACCCCTGCGGCTCGGCAAGATTCGAAGTCCTCAGGGTCGGCACCGACGTCCGCATCGTCTGTCTCGGCTGCGGGAGGGACGTGACCGTCCCGCGCTTAAAGCTCGAAAGATCTGTCAGAAGGATACTTCCCGGGGAGGAGAAAAAGTGACAAAACTGCGTCGGAAGCTTCAAGGCAAGTGGTATCTGCTGCTTTGCTTCTTAATTCCGCTTTTTGCGATGGGAGTCGTCTACGTCGCCCACAAAACGTGGCCCTTCGGCAAGGACTCGGTGCTCGTTCTGGACCTGAACGCCCAGTACGTGTACTTCTTCGAGAAGCTGCGCCAGATATTGCGGGGCGGCGGAAGCATACTCTATTCATTCGGCCGCGCCATGGGCGGAGAGTTCATGGGTGTTTTCGCGTACTACCTGTCGAGTCCGTTCTCGCTCATCGTCGCGCTGTTCCCGAAAAATATGATCACCGAGGCGATCCTCACCATCGTGCTGCTGAAGTGCGGCTCCTGCGGCCTCACCATGGGGATCTATCTCCACTGCGTGAAGGGACGGCGGCCTGCACTGAACGTCATCTTCTCGGTGATGTACGCCCTCTCGGCTTACGCCGTGGTCATGCAGAACAACCTCATGTGGACGGACAATCTGATCTGCCTGCCTCTGATCCTGCTGGGGATCGAGCGGATCATCCGCTACGGCAAGTTCAAGACCTACGTCATTTTCCTTTCTCTCGCTCTGCTCACTTCGTTCTACATCGGATACATGACCTGCATTTTCGTGGCGTTCTACTTCTTCGTCAGGTACTTCTCGTACACCCGCGAGGAACGGAATCCGCTGGAGCAGAACGACGCGCTTCACTTCGTAAAGTCACTCCTGAGGATCGTCTTTTTCTCGGCGATCTCCGTCATGATCGCGTCGACGGTCATCCTCGGGGCGTACTATTCCCTCTCCTTCGGCAAACTGTCGTTCTCCACGCCGGATTACAAGCCGAAACAGCTCTTCGACTTCCTGCCCCTGCTCAGCAAGATCTTCTTCGGCTCCTACGACACGGTCAGACCCGAGGGGATGCCGCTCATGTACTGCGGGATGATGGTCCCTATCCTTGTGCCGCTGTATTTCGTCGCGAGGTCGATACCTCCGAGGAAAAAGGTGGGCGCGGGGCTAATCATCGTCTTCTTCATCCTCGGGATGAACTTCAACGTGTTCGATATAATCTGGCACGGTTTCCAGCGCCCCAACTGGCTCAACGCCCGGTTCTCTTTCATGTTCATTTTCGTGATCCTGGTGATGGCCTACGACGTATTCGTCCGGCTGCCCGAGATAGGGTACGGGAAAGTCCTCGGGTGCTGCGCAGGGCTTGCTCTGATCCTGCTTATCCTGCAGACCATGGAGCTGAAGAATCTGCCCACCTTCACGGCGGTGTGGGCCTCCCTCGGATTCATCGGGATCTACTCGGCGGCCATGTATTTCACCCGGTCCGCGGCTGACGGCAGACTCACCGCGGCGGGGACGGTGCTCGCCGTTATCGTGACGGCGGAGATGATACTCTCCGGCGTGGCGAATATCTACGCTCTTGACAAGGACGTGGTCTTTTCCGAGAGAGCGTCGTACAGAGACTTCATCGATAAATACTACGAGGCGACGTCTCTTGTGGACGACGATTCGTTCTACCGTTCCGAAAAGCTGGAGCACAGAAAGCCCAACGACATAATGGCGCTGGGGATGAACGGGCTGTCCAACTCCACCTCCACGCTGAATGAAAGCGTGATACTGTTCCTTAGAAGACTCGGGCTCACGTCCCGTTCGCACTGGTCGAAATACGTCGGCTCCACCGCCCCTGCGGACGTGTTCCTCGGAGTGAAATACGTCTACGCCGACAAGACGAAGGAGACGCTCCCGCGCCATATCGCATTCTACTACGACGAAAAAGGGGAAACGGACGACGGTATAGCCGTCTATGAGAACCCATACGCCCTCGCGCCGGTATTCACCGCTCCGACGAGTTTCTCAAACATCGACCCCGGCGACTCCACGGTCACGGATCCGTTCAAAATGATGAACGAGATCTACGCCGGACTGCTGGGAGACTGGGACGCCGACCCCATCTGGAAAGAAGCGGAGATCTCGAACTTCGAGTACTTCGGAAGCCGGAAATTCGTCGCCGCCGGTCACGACGGCTTCGAGAAGGTGGAATCCGACACCTCCTCCCGGGTCACGTTCACGGTCCACGCCGAGGACGACAGCGAGCTTTATATGTATATCCCCACGGACTATCCCCGCGACGCCACGGTTTACGTGGGAGGACGGAGTTGGGGCAGATATTTCACCAACGACACGCACGGTATAAAGGAACTGGGATCCTACGCGGAGGACAACGAGATCAGGGTCGACATCATGATGGAGAAGGACAAGATGTACTTCGCCCAGGATACGAGCTACTTCTACTTCTTCGACGACGAGGCGTTCGTCAACACCATGGAAAAGCTGAGATGCAGATCCCTTGAGACGACCTCCTTCCGCGACGACCGCATCGAGGGCACCATCACGGTGGAAGACGGTATGAACACGGTCATGACGACCATCCCCTACGACGAGGGATGGATCGTGACCGCCAACGGAGAAAAAGTGGAGACGAAGCGGACTCTCGGCGCGCTCATGTCCTTCGAGCTTCCGGCCGGGGAGTACGAAATCGTGCTGAAATACAGGCCGTCGTGGCTCAGGACGGGGACCATCGTCACGATCGCAGGTCTCCTGATGTTCGCGCTTGCCTGTGTCGCGCAGATACCGTCGAGGAAACGCGGTAAGATCGCAGAAGAAAAAAAGCGCCGGAAAGCGGTCCGGACCGTGCCCGCAGCAGGCGAGCCGGAAGACGCGATCCCGCCGGACGGCGAGGCGGTGACGGCGCAGGAGGACGCGGTCCCGCAGGAGGACGAGGAAATCGCCGGGGTATCGGAAGACGCGATCCCGCCGGAGGGTGAGGAAATCGCCGGGGCGACGGAAGAAGAGTCTCCGGAGGACGGCGGCGAGGACGAAATCGCGACTGCCGGGGCGATGCCGG
>JAFWWR010000008.1 GCA_017518025.1 Clostridia bacterium | reverse complement strand
TGTCAAAGTGGGCTTGTTTCTTCTTTATGTTGCCTCTCTCTTCGGCGGTTTTTCTCAATTATTTTTTACGATAAATCTCCTGAAGTCGAAGAAACAGTCGAAGTCGCTCTCCACGGAGATCGTGTTCCAGGAGGTCTTCGCGAGGTAGACCCCGAGGAAGCTTTTTGCGCTCAGCGTTTTGTCTCCGTTGGTCACATAGATCCGGCCTTCGCACCTGGAGGCGATCTTCGTGAATTCCCGCACGTCGTCCGTGGTTTTGAGATCGATCCTGTAGGTGTACCTGAGGGGTCTTTCCATCTCGTTTTCCTCCTTTCCGTATATGTATCATTCCGCGCCACCGCTATATTTTATGCCCGATTTCGCCCTTTGTCAACGGTTTTTCGCAAGTTCTGCCTCCTGCACGAAATAACGGCCCCGCCGCCCGCCGTTTTGGGCAAGGTGCATATCCCGTCACATCCGTTTTTCCCTCCCTGCGGACCGGCACGGCAGAAGCGGGAGAGCCGTTGACAGCGCCTCCCCCGTGTGGTACAATACCATACCGGAGAGGGGAGTGGAGAGCATGAAAAAGATTCTCGGATGGGTCTTTGTTTTTCTCACGGTCGCGTGGATGGTTCTGATATTCAGTATGTCGTCCGCGGACTCCGGAAAGTCCTCCGGCATGAGCCGGTCTGTGGACCGGACCGTGGCGAGAGTGATCCACAGCGACTTTGACAAGTGGGAATCCGACCGGCAGGACGCCTTTATCATGAAGATAGACCACCCCGTAAGGAAGATAGCCCACTTCTCCGAATACACCGTGCTGGGGGTCCTTCTTTTCACCACCTGCTCGCTGTGGGGCGCCGGCGCCGGACGGTCCTTTCTTCTGTCGTTCCCTGCGGGCGTCGCCTACGCCGCCACGGACGAGATACACCAGTCATTCGTCAGCGGCAGGGCCGGCCGCTTCACAGACGTGCTGATCGACGGAGGGGGAGTCCTCTTCGGCTGCGCGGCGGCGATCCTCGTGGCGCTGACGGCGGCGTCGGTGCGCCGGAAGAGGGCGAAATAAAACAAAACCCACCCGGGCGTGCTTTTCATAAGCACGCCCGTTTTTTATTTCATCTTGCTGCGGAACACAAGCGACGCCAGCATCCCGAGCAGGAGCGCCGCCGTGATCCCGCCCGCCGCGGCGGTGATCCCGCCTTTGAGTATGCCGACGGCGCCGTCCGAGTCCACGGCTTTTTTCGTCCCCTCGGCGATGAGGTAGCCGAACCCGGTAAGCGGCGTGGAGGCGCCTCCTCCGGCGATCCCGACCAGCGGGCCGTACAGCCCGACTCCGCCGAGGATGACCCCTGCGACCACGTACGCCGTCAGGATCCGCGCCGGGCTGAGCCGCGTTTTGTCGATCAGTATCTGCGCCAGCGCGCAGAACGCGCCGCCCACAACGAAAGCGAACAGATATTCCATCCGGATCATCCCTCCTCTCCGGCGATCCGCACCAGATGGGCGATCCCCGGGATCGTGCTGCCCTGATTTACCGTCACGGGGCTCATCAGCGCCCCGGTGCCCAGGAAAAGCACGTTTTTCAGAGCCCCCTCGCGGACTTTTACGAGGACGTCCGCCGCCATCACCGCGGCGCTGCAGCCGCAGCCGGAGCCGCCGGCGTGTTTGTCGGAGCAGCCGTCGTAGATCATCAGCCCGCAGTCCGCGTGGCGCGGGGCGATATCGAGGTCCGAGGCGGCGCAGAGGTCCAGCAGTATGTCCGTGCCCTCGCGTCCGAGATCTCCCGTTATGATGAGATCGAAGTCTGACGGATCCGCCCCCGCCCCGAAGTAGCGGAGCAGGGTGTCCGCCGCGGCGGGAGCCATGGCGGCGCCCATATTGCTGAGGTCGGAGATCCCGCGATCGACTATCCTGCCCGCCATGACCTCCGTTATCCGCGGGAGGACCCCGCCGCCGCGCCGTTCCCGCGAGAGAATGAACGCGCCGGCTCCCGTCACCGTCCACTGGGACGTAGGCGTGCGCTGGCCGCCGTACTCCAGCGGAAAGCGGAATTGCCGCTCCGCCGTGCAGAAGTGGGACGACGTCACCGCCGCGCAGACGCCGAGCCCCGCCTCGCAGGCGAGGGCGGCGAGGATCATCCCCTCGGCGGCGGTGGAGCAGGCGCCGTAGAGACCAAGGTACGGGATCCCTGATCCGCTGTGAGCGTAGTTCGATCCCACGCACTGATCCAGCAGATCCCCGGCGAACAGAGCGTCGATCTCATCCGCCCGATACCCCGCGCGGCGAAGCGCCTCGTCCGTCGCCATGCGCTGCATGGCGGACTCCGCCTTCTCCCAGGTGTCCTCGCCGAATCTGTTGCCCTCCGTGTCGGTCACGTCGAACAGACCCCCGAGGGGCCCCGCCGCCTCGTCGCGCCCCGCAACCGAGGCGGAGGCGGCGATATATATCCTGTTTTTCAGTTTCAACGGTTTTCTCATTTCCGAAAAGCTCCGTCAGAAGAGTTTCGTCAGGACAAAGTACACCGCGCCGTATATCGCTCCCGCGGAGACGCCGTAGACGATGACGGGTCCCGCCACGGTGAAGAGCTTTGCGCCGACTCCGGTGACGAGCCCCTCGGAGCGCGCCTCTATGGCGGTGGAGGCCACCGCGTTCGCAAAGCCGGTTATGGGGACGAGAGTCCCCGCGCCGGCAAATTTTGCAATTTCGTCGAATTTACCGAAGCCGGTGAGGAGCACCGCCACGAGGATCAGAGTGACGGACGCCATCATGCCTGAATCGTCCTCCGACAGACCGGCGGCGGACCAGAGCACCCGCAGGGCGTGGCCCGCGCAGCAGATGATCCCGCCCACGGTGAAAGCACGGGCGCAGTTCTGCAAAACCGGTGATTTTTTCGCCCGCTTTTCCGCGTATCTCGCGTAAGTTTTGTTGTCAGCGTTCATTTTGTCCTCCCGAAAACGTTTTTTATTATTTTCTCACGCGGCCGTAGAAATATACGAAAAAAGCGCGGCGTACGCCGCGCTTGCGATGGTTTGGTTTATTTCTCATTGAGGAGGCCGTATTCCTCCATGATCTCGGGAGTGAGGACCGTGTTCGCGGAGCGGTACACGCCGTGGTCCCCTTTTTCGAATACGCCGTCGTCGCGCCTGCGCCCGGGGAGCAGAACGTCAATTACACACGCTTGGCCGCCGCCGCCCGCGACGCGGCGGTGGAGATGGGCGACGCGGCGCAATGCGTCGCCATCGGGGATGGCAAGGATTTTGAAAAGGCCATGCTCAATCCCGTGGTCCGCCACGCGCACCTGCCGGAAGGGTACAGCGCGTTTGATTTCCGCGACCCGAAAGTATGGCGGTCGGGGGAGGGATACCGCATGGCCGTGGCCAACCGCCATGTGGAAAAGCAGGGCGCCGTCCTGCTGATGGAAAGCCCGGACGGCCTGGACTGGCGCTTCGT
>JAFWWR010000088.1 GCA_017518025.1 Clostridia bacterium | reverse complement strand
CGTGTGCTACAAGTTCACCGAGAACCCCTGCTTCGTGAACCCGTCCGCCGGAGACTACCGTATCGTCGACGGATGCGGTTTCCCGGATATCCGGTTTGAGAATATGGGAAGATATTGAGAAAAATCCTTTGGGATTTTTCTCAGAGAAGAGAGAAGAGAGAAAAGATAAGAGAATCGGTAAAAACGCGAGCGGCGCGCCGCTCGCGTTTTTTCTTGACTTTACCGATGTCTTTTGATATCATCAATTACAGAAACAATCTTCTCCCGAGAAAGGAACTAACCATGAAAAAGTTCATTTCCCTGATCCTCGCGGCGCTGATGCTCGCCGGGGCGCTGGCGGTCTCCGTGACAGCTGAAGAATCCCCGTTCTCCGACGTGAAAGAGACCCGGTGGAGCTGCAAGGCGATAAAATACGCCTACGACAACAAATACATGGACGGCGTGGGAGGCGGAAAATTCGATCCCGCGGGGACAATGACCCGTGCCATGGTCGTCACGGTCCTCTACCGCATGGAAAAGACGCCGGAGGTGGAGTTCGAGGCCGCTTTCTCCGACGTGAAGGACGGGAAGTACTACTCGAGGGCGGTCATCTGGGCGAAGAATAACGAAATCGTCAACGGCGTGTCCGAGGGCGTGTTCGATCCGGACGGGAAGATCACCCGCGAGCAGCTCTCCGCCATGCTCTACCGCTATTCGGTCTATAAGGACTACAACCCCATGGGCGCCGGGGACGCCGATCTGTTCCCCGACGCCGGCTCCGCTCACAGCTACGCGAAGGATCCCCTTGACTGGGCGGCGAGCACCGGCCTCATAACCGGGGTGAAATCGGGGGGGTCCGACCTTCTCGACCCCCGGGGCAACGCCACCCGCGAGCAGTTCGCCACTATCCTCATGAGATTCGACGACACGTACCCCGTCCGCTATAACGACGCGGCGCCGCGGAGCCATTATACCGAGAAGGAATACCCCCCTGTGGATAACGCCGATATTTACGTCTCCCCTGACGGCGACGACGGAGCGACGGGCGACTTCGATCATCCCATCGCCACCTTCGCCCGCGCGGTGGAGATGGTTCGCGCGCTCAAGACGACGGTCACCGACCGGAGCATCATCGTTGCGTTCAAAGCGGGCGAGTACCACGAGGAAAATATCACCATGACGGCGGAGGACTCCGGCACGAAAGAATATCCCGTGATCTACTGCGGATACGGCGACGGCGAGGCGGTCATCACCGGCGGCGCCATCATCAAGGCGGAACGGTTCGAGCCCGTGGACGAAGACCGGCGCGGGTGGTTCGACCCCGGGGCCGTGGACAAGATAAAAAAAGTCAACGTGGGCGAGATACTGCCGAACTTCAACGCCAAGGACGTCATCTTCGGCGAGCAGGGCATGATCTGGCTCGCCCGGTTCCCGGACAAATATCCGGACGGGACCGACAAACTCATGAAAGGCGCCGGATCCACGATCAGCGAAAGCGAGATCAGGATAAGCATGCCCGCCATGAAACGCAGGATCCTCTCACGGTATCATACGATCGAAGGGCTGAAGCTCTACGGCTACCTGACTTTGGGCTGGTACAAGGATACGCTGGACGTGGGCGGCTACACCGTGGACGAGGAGACCGGCGACCTCGATTTTTACTTCACGGATCTGTCAGAGGCCTATTACGGCCGCCTCCGCTACGGCGAGTTCCCGTGGGAGGAATACCACGCCTCGGCCTTCCTCAACATG
>JAFWWR010000087.1 GCA_017518025.1 Clostridia bacterium | reverse complement strand
GGGGATCCGCATCAACGGCGGACGGAACAACGACGTGTACGAAAACGTCTTCATCAAGCGCGACGGCGACGGCGGAGTTCTGCTCTCCCTTGGTGCGAAATACGCCACTATGTTCGACGAAGACGGCAATCCCACCGGCTCTCTCGCAACGTACCACGCGAACTCCCTCGGGCAGAAACCGGAGCCGGGGACGGCGGAATACGACCTCTGGGCCGAGAGGTGGCCGGAGGCGCTGGCGATCAACACCGACTGGGCGAACGTGGAGACCGACCCGGACTGCGGCGCCAACGCGTCCTACAACGTTGTGAAGAACAACTACTCCTTCGTGGGATCCGAGAACAATGCCCACTCCGTGGACGAGCCGCACTTCACACGGTTCAGCACGGTGGAGAACAACCCGATCTTCGGGCTCGACGTGAACTATCTCTTCGTCGACCCGACCCACGGCGACTACCGCATCCGCGGCGGCGCGGGGGACGGAGCAATAACAGAGATTCCATTTATCCCGTTTGAAGAAATGGGCAGATATAACTAAGGAGGAAAAAAATGTACCACGACTACAGCATGAACAAGATCCTCAGAGACCTGAGGAGCCCGGAGAAGAAGTACTTCATCCTTGACACGGACACGGACAACGAGGTGGACGATCAGTTCGCCATCGCCTACGCCATGCTCTCCGACAAGGTGGACCTGCTGGGCCTCTGCGCGGCGCCCTACGTGAACGACCGCGCCCCCGATCCCTCCACCGGCGCCGAGAACAGCTATCTCGAGATGGTCAAGGTCCGCGATATGATCGACCCCGAAAAGAAGGTCCCCTGCTACAGGGGCTCCCCGCGTTATCTGACGTCCATGGACGAGCCGGTCATGAGCGAGGCGGCGGAGAACATCGCCCGCATCGTCCGCGAGACCGACGGCATCGTCTACACCGCCGTCATCGGCTGCTTCACCAACCTCGCCTCGGCGCTGCTGATCGACCCGTCCATCAAGGACAAGATGGTGGTCCTCATGATCGGCGCCAACGCCTTCGACCACAACGGCGGCGACTGCAACGAATTCAACCTCTATCAGGACAGAATGGCGGCGAAGGTGATCTTCGAGTGCGGCGTTCCCGTGGTGGTGCTCCCCGCCATGGGCGGCACGGAGAAGATCTACACCACCAGCGCGGATCTTCAGATTTACCTGAAGGATCAGGCGGGCGAGATCGGCAACTACCTCTGCCGTCTCGTGGAGCGCGACGAGGGGCCCCTCTTTAACGAGGACGGCTCCGCCAACTGCAGATACAGGATCATCTGGGACATCGGGTCCATCGCCGTGCTGAAGATGGGCGACGGCGCGGCTGATCTCGATATCGTCCCGGCGAGGACCATCGACATGGACGGCTTCTGGAAGATGAGAGAAGATCTGGGCCGCCGCATGATAATGGCGAGCAATTTCCGCCGCAACGTCATTATGTCCGATTTCTACACCGTTCTGAGAAACGCGTATAAGGACTGATCATCGAAAAACAGGCCCGCCGGCCGAAAAAATGAACGTCGGCGGGCTTTTTTTCAAAAAATATCGCAAAATCTGCAACCGATGCCGTTTTTTTGCGTTTTATATAGGCGAAGGGCCTGAGAGACGAAGGAGGAAAGCCGGAAAATGGACGACAGAACGATCGTTGAGCTGTATCTCGCCCGAAACGAGGCGGCGATCAGCGAGACTGAGGCGAAATACTCGTCTTACATGATGAAGATCGCCTCAAACATCCTCGGACGTGAGGCCGACGCCGAGGAATGCGTCAACGACGCCTATTTCAAGGTCTGGAACTCCATCCCTCCCCACAAGCCCGAAAAGCTCAGAACGTATCTCGCCACGGTGATCCGGCGGGGCGCCATCGACGCCCTAAAAAAGAGGAAAGCGGAGAAACGCGCTCTCTCGGAATACGAGATTTCCCTGGACGAGCTGGGCGAGTGCGTTTCCGGCGGCGATTCCCCGGAAGACGCCCTCGACTCGAAAGAACTGGGCGGCGCCATAAGCAGATTTCTCGGGACGCTGCCCGAGGAGGCGAAAAACGTCTTCGTCGGCAGGTACTACTTCCTCGATCCCGTGAAGGACGTGGCGCAGTACAGCGGCATGAGCGAATCGAAGGTCAAAAGCATGCTGTTCCGGCTGAGGGCCATGCTGAAGGACTACCTGAGGCGAGAGGGATACGAAGTCTGAGGCGCAAAACGCAGATAAACGGAGGTTTGTATTATGAAAAAGGAAAAACTGATGGACGCCATCGGCGAGATCGACGAAAAGCTCATCGACTCCGCCGACGGGGCGAGAAGCGGAAAGAAGACGAAAAAGATCAGATGGCGTAAGATCCTGATCGCGGCGGCGTGCGT
>JAFWWR010000007.1 GCA_017518025.1 Clostridia bacterium | reverse complement strand
GCGACTCGCCTTCTTCAAGACCCAGCTCCGCCTCTACGGCGTCCGCCATGTTGAGGTACGTTATCGCCTGCTCAAGCTCGCCGTACTTCACCTTCTCCATCTCGGAGAGGGCGCGGCGGTAGAGGTCGTCCGCCTCCCTGAAGCGCGAGAGGGACACGCAGACCAGCCCCATGTTGTTGAAGAGCCCCCCGAGAAGCGCCGGATCGACGGAGGGATTCTTCTCATAGGACTCCCGCGCCTTGCCGAACAGCGTGAGAGCACGCTCGTCCTCGCCGAAGGCGGAATACGCCGTCGCCACGTTCACGTAGGCGGTGCCGGCGCTGACGGTGCCCTCGAACTCCAGTTCGTTCAGCAGACGGAGTTCGTTTTCCGCCGCGTCGAACGCCTTTTCCCGCTCGCCGGTCTTGCGGTAGTGGCCCACCAGCTCGCCGTATATGAAGAACTCGCCGCGGCGGTCGCCTCCGACCTTCGCCTCCTCCAGCCAGTAGAGCAGATGGCGCTCCGCCCCCGGATAGTCCCGGCGGCTCATGTATTCGTCCATCTTTTCCATGATCCTCTGCTGGGGGACGGGCCTCATCCGCTCCTCTGCGCCGAAGGGATCGCCGCAGAGAAGGCATCTCGGCTCAACGTAATCCTCGGGGGATATGGGTTCTCTGTTTACGTTCATGGCGTTCGCTTCCTCTCATGATCTTCAAAAATATCATACCACGGCGGCGGCCGGTTGTCAACGGTAAGAGACGGTCACCCCGCCTGCCGCGCCTTCATATTATTGTTATGGGGTGGGATCATACCCCGGAAAAGATGAAAACCGAAAGGACTGATAAAAATACAGAGATACTGTGATCTCCCGCCGGAGATGCGCGACCGGGGCGGGGAGCCCCTGGTGATGAATATGGATCTCGCCGCAGGGCTGAACCGCAACTTTAGGACGGCGATATGGACCGGCGACGACGTGCAGGTGACCCTGATGCGGATCCCCGCCTGCGGGGAGACGGGCGCCGGGATCCTCCGCCGGGTCGATCAGCTCCTTTACGTGGTCGGCGGGACCTGCGCTGCGGAGATGGGGCCGGACAGACGGGCGATGAGCTATGTGAAGCGCGCCGAATGCGGCTACGGGATCTTCATCCCGCGCCGCACCTGGTACAACGTCAGGAACACCGGTGACGGCCCGCTCCTTCTGTTCGCCGTCAGCGCGCCGCCGTCCTGCGGATTCGGCCGGGTGGACGAGACGCGGCCCGACGGGGACGGGAACGGAAGATATTGACAAATCCGCCTCTCCGTGATATAGTGGAACTGAGAGAAACGGAGGGGATAATATGAAAACAGCGATAGTATACTATTCCATGAGCGGCAACACGAAGTACGTTGCCGGAAAGGTCGCCGCCGCGGGCGCGGATCTGATCGAGATCGCCCCGGAGAAGAAGTTCCCGGCTAAGGGACTGAGAAAATTCCTGGTGGGCGGCAGGAGCGCCGTCACCGGCGCCACGCCGGCACTTTTGCCCTACGAATTCAAGGGGTCGGAATACGACCGGGTGGTCATCGCCACGCCAGTGTGGGCCAGCTCCCCGGCGCCGCCGCTGAACACCTTCATCCGTGACAACAGGGAAGGGCTGAAGGACAAAAAGATCGCCCTGATCCTCTGCTTCAGGGGAGGCGGAGCCGACAAGGCGGCCGCCAAGGTGAAGGAACTCACCGGATGCGGCGAATTTGAGGCGGAGCTGGTGCTCGTGGACCCGAAGAAGAACGCCGGCTACGACGTGGATAAAAAAATCGCCGGCTTCGTCAAAAAGATAACGGAATAAATCAAAACACGGCGCGACCGATT
>JAFWWR010000006.1 GCA_017518025.1 Clostridia bacterium | reverse complement strand
GTGTTCTCGTCGTACGGGTAGGTGTAGACCACCCGCTTTTTCTGCGTGCTCATCTTGCTGATCACGCTTTTCTTCGGTATGGGGAACTTCTCTCCCGCGGCGATCCGTTCGCACACCGGAAGATACCCCTTCCGGGCGACAAACGCCTCAAGCTCCCGCACCCTGTCCTTCGGACAGGCGAGGGAGCTCTTGTATTCTATGAATTCCCGCCAGGTTTTCTCATCACGGAGCAGATCAAGCAGAGACACGGTCTCACCACCCGCAAAACGAATTAAAATACAAAAAAGCAGGAAGAGAAAACATTAAATCCCGGAAAATTCCGGGCTGTACCGGGCCGTACACGGATCGACTGCCTGCGAAGCCGTAGCTTGTGATCCGTGCCGGGCCCGCCGCAGGCGCCGGGCATTCTCTTTCTGCTTTTTTTGTCTGTTTTTGTTCCTCTTATTCGCCGAGGGCTCCCCTGACTCTGCCCAGGACGTAGGACTTGGTGTTCCACCAGCCGTGGTAGTCGTGATAAAAGCGGAGGTAAGGCGTTCCCTGCTCGCGGCAGGTGCGGCGGAGCTTCTGCGCGGAACTCTTGCGGTTCAGTATCTCCACGATGAGAGCGCATCTGCCGCCCTTACTAAACGTGAAGACCGCGCTGTTGCCGCCCCTGACGGATTCGCCGCTGATCTGGTATCCCGGGAACCCCTCCCGGAGGATTTTGTCAAAATACTGATAATAGGGAAGACCGGAGTTGAACTGATTTTCCTCGGCGGGCATCACCTCGCCCCAGGAGAGACCGGAGGGCGATGCGACCGGCTCCGGGACGTCGTTCTGTACGGCGTTTTGCACCGGCTCGGGAATATTCGTGTTCTGCGCGGGAGTGTTTGCGTTGTGTGCCGCGTTGGACGCAAGGTTGTTCACGGCGTCGCGGATCACGTTTTCGGTGGCGCGTTCAACGCTCCTACCGAGAAGTCTGGAAAGAAATCCCATGACTTTTCCTCCTTTTCACGGCGACGGTCAAAAGTGCCGTTCGCCTCTTTTTTTATGATACAACAGTTTAGCGCGTTTGTCAATATGCAGTATTTTGTATAAATATCAGCCCAGCGCCACGTCCAGCGCCATCATCACGGTGAATCCGGCGGAGAAGAGAAGGACTCCCACGTTGGAGTGCTCTCCCACGGATATCTCGGGGATCAGTTCCTCCACCACCACGTAGAACATGGCTCCCGCGGCGAACGCCAGCAGATACGGCATGGCGGGCACGACGAGCCACGCGAACGCGGCAGTCAGCGCGCCGAAGACGGGCTCCACCACCCCGGAGAGGACTCCGTAGCCGAAGGACTTTTTACGGCTCACGCCCTCGGCGTGGAGCGGCATGGAGATGATCGCGCCCTCGGGGAAGTTCTGCAGGGCGATACCGATGGAGAGCGCCACCGCGCCGCCCAGGGTGATCTCCGGCGACTTGGTCAGGAACCCGGCGTAGACCACGCCGATGGTCATTCCTTCCGGGATGTTGTGAAGAGTCACCGCAAGGACCATCATGGTGTTCTTCGAGAATCCCCTTTTCGGACCCTCCGGCTGCCCCGCGTTCCGGTGCAGGTGAGGCGTGACTTTATCGAGGACCAGAAGGAACAGGATTCCGAACCAGAACCCGATGAACGCCGGCAGAAACGCCAACTTCCCCAGATGGCGGGACTGCTCCATGGAGGGGATTATAAGACTCCAGATCGCCGCGGCGGTCATGACGCCCGCGGCAAACCCGGTCAGCGCGCGCTGAACGTTGAGACTCAGTTCCTTCCTCATAAAGAAGACGCACGCTGCGCCTGCGGCGGTGCCGACGAAGGGGATCAGCAGACCGATCAAAGTTTTTATCATATCGAAAACCTCGTAAAAAACGTACCGGACGGCGCTGCGGCGCCCGGGCGATTTTATTCTACCACCGGTATACGTTTTTTTCAAGTGTTTCGACCCGATTTTTGTCCCGAAACGGCGGAAAATCGGTTGACTTTGACGCGACAATCCCGTATAATATTGCGTATGAAAATTTGAGGAGGCGCGGTATGGTCACGTCGACGGACAACAAAACGAATAATACCCCCGGGGCGATCCGGAAGATCGCGTCGCTCATCGTGAGATGGCGGCTCGTCATTTTCCTGCTGTTCGTCGCGGCGTGCGTTTTCTGCGCCCTCTCCCTCGGAAAAGTCCGGGTAAACGGCGATATCACGCGCCTCCTTCCCGACACTACGGAAACGCGCCGCGGGATCCTCGTGATGGAGAAGGAATTCGAAACTTATGCATCTGTCGAAATGATGGTGACGGGAGTCTCTCCCGAGGAAGCTTCTACACTTGCCGCTGAGATCGGACGCGCCCCACACGTGACGGACGTGGCCTTTGACCTGACCGAGTCCCACTACAGGGACGGCGCCGCTCTCTACGGCGTTTCCTTCGACCTGAAGGATAGCGATCCCGGCGTGCCGGAGGCGTGGCAGAACGTGGCAAAACTTGCCGGGGAGCGGGATCATTTCCTCAACGGTGATCTTACCTCCGGCTATTCCGACCAGCTCGCGCGGGAGATGCTCGTGGTCTTCGCGTTCTCTGCCGCCGTCATCCTCGCGGTCCTTCTGTTCACCTCGCGAAGCTACTTTGAGATTCCGATTTATGCAATTGTATTTGCAGTCGCGGCGCTGCTCAACAAGGGCACGAATTTCCTGTTCGGCGAGATAACGTCGATCACCGATTCCGTCTCGCTCATTTTGCAGCTTGCGCTGGCTATCGACTACGCCATAATCTTCGCTCACCGGTTCCGGAACGAGCTCGGGGACGGGGAGGACCCGAAGGGCGCCGCCGTCTCCGCGCTGGCGCGGTCCATCGTGGAGATCGCCTCCTCGTCTCTCACCACCGTCTCCGGCCTTGCGGCTCTGACGCTGATGCAGTTCCGTCTGGGGTACGATCTCGGAGTCGTTCTCGCAAAGAGCATCGTCTGCAGTATGCTGACCGTATTCCTGCTGATGCCTTGCCTTATGCTTACCTTCAGCCGGCTCATCGTCCGTACCACCCACCGCTCCCTTGTCCCGGATATGGAAAGGTGGGGCAGGTTCCTCACCCGGAAGGTCCCCGTGTTCCTTATTATTTTCGCTGTTATCCTTCCGTTCGCGGTGGTCTTCTCCGGAAAGACGGAATACGCCTTTTCAGACGCCTCCGTAACGGAAATCATCACTTCCGGGCGCCGCGCGGATATGCACAGGATCGACGAGACCTTCGGCAGCAGAAGCGTGATGGCGCTGATCGTTCCCGGAGGGGACTATGAGAAGGAAAAGAAGCTGATCGGGGAGATCTCATCCCTCGATCACGTGAAAAACGTCTCCGGCCTCGCCGGAGTGGAGTTTGAGGGGATGAACCTCACCGACCGGGTCACCCCGGACGAAGTCGCCGGACTCCTCGGCGTTGACGCCGGAGAAGTGCAAAGACTGTTCGACCTGTACGCCGCCGGAAAGGGCGATCCGTCCGCGGCGGAGGAGGCGCCGCTTATCGACCTTGCGCTCCTGCTCTTCAAAGCGGTGGACGCGGGGCTCGTATCCCTGACCGAAGAGCAGTCGGAGATGCTCGACTCCTTCCGCGGACCGCTGACCCGAGGCGCGGAGCAGCTCAAGGGAGAGGAGCACGACAGGATCGTTCTGACCGTGGATCTTCCCGGAGAAAGCCCGGAGGCGGAGGCCGTCGCCGCAAAGGTCCGCGCCTTCGCCGGAGAGGAATACGGGGAAGGGAACGTACTCATCACCGGCGTCGTTACCAGCGCCCGCGATCTGCGCGAGTCGTTCAAAAGCGATTCCGTTCTCATTTCCGTCCTGACGATCGTATTCGTTTACGTGATACTGCTGTTCACGTTCCGCAGTCCGGTGGCCGCCGCCGTCCTTGTTTTCGTGATCCAGGGTTCCGTCTGGATCAATTTCTCGCTGAGTTATCTCGCGGGGATCAGGAGCTCCTTCGTCACCGTGATGATCACGTCCGCCATCCAGATGGGCGCCACGATCGACTACGCCATCGTTATAATGAACCGGTTCAGGATCCGCCGTGAAACTTTGCCGAAAAAAGAGGCAATGGCGAAGGCGGTGGGCGACAGCTTCCCCACGGTGGTCACTTCCGGCGCCATCATGACGGCGGCGGGTCTGCTCATCGCGTTCCGCGTAAGCGACGTTTACGTGGGCCATATCGGTCTCACGGTGGGGCGCGGTGCGCTGATCTCGATGATCCTGGTGCTGACGGCGCTTCCGCAGCTCATCCTGCTCGCCGACCCCCTGATCGAAAAAACCACTCTCAGAAGGGGCAAAAAAGGCGGCGCCGGCGTATAAAACAGGGCGAATGGGGGCAGTTTTACGTCATTATTTTCGAAACTCCGGTCATCCGGGCGGGAAAATTAGGAAAAAATCCCGTTTTTTATGCTGAAAAACCCTCAGTTTTGAAAAAAATTATTGACAAAGTGTTATCCTTGTTATATAATGCAAATAGTTTATTTCCCCCGGAACGGGGCGGGCTGTCCCGCCGCCCGCCGGCACGAAAGGACGGCTATGTCGAGAAACAAGTACGTAAAGGATTACCGACTGGAGCCTTCCGTCACCGAAAAGGGGAAAATCAAGACGAAGGTCCGCTACGTGGGCGGGGAATTCGATTTCGATCGTGACCGGGAGACTGTGGCAAGATCCGGAAGGGTCCTGCTTTACTCCTCCGTTCTCGGATGGATCGCTTTTATCTCGGCGCTTATCCCGAAAACCTCGGTCATGCGCACGCTTTTCTTCTCTCTGCCGTTCGCGTTCTGCGCGCTTCCGCTGTTTCTCATCAGCGAGCTTGCGCTCTTCGATTCGAGAAGGGAACCCCCACTCGAGCACAGGACCGCCGACCGGCTTTCCGCCGGACTGGTGTTCCGGACGGTGCTGTTTCTGGTATTCTCGGCGGCGTCTCTCATCGGTTACGCGGTATCGATGATCATGAACTTCCGCTCCGCCGTTCCCCTGGACGCCGTACCGGGCGCGTCTTCCGTCCTGCTCCTGCTTTGCGCTCTCGCGGCGTTCGCGGTGAGGAAGAACTTTTCCACCCGCCCCGTCGGGGAAGAGAACAAAGACGGGACCGACTGAGTTATTATACGCTTTTTGCGTTTAATATTAAATTTTATTTAGGAGGAAAACCCAAAATGAGCAAACTCACAAAAATGCTTGCATTCGCCCTCGTGATCGTTATGGCGTTCGCGCTTGTTGCCTGCAACGGCGGCAAGAAGAACGACGTGACTCCCGAAGGGACCCTGGTTTACACAACCGCGGCGTTTGACCAGAAGTTCAGCCCCTTCTTCTACACCACTGCGTATGACGCAGAGGTCGTTGAGATGGTCAACGGCTATCTTCTCGCTTCCGACCGCGGCGGCGCCGTCGTCGAGAAGGGTATCGAAGGCGAGACCCGCAGCTACAACGGCACCGACTACCTCTATAAGGGCCTCGGCGACGTCGAAGTCATCCAGAATGACGACGGCTCCGTTGACTACAAACTCAAGATGCGTGACGACATCACCTTCTCCGACGGTGAAAAGGCCACCATCGACGACGTCATCTTCGGTATCTACGTAATGTGTGACCCGACGTATGACGGATCCTCTACTCTCTACGCCCTGCCGATCGACGGTATGACCGAGTACCGCAGCGGTATGGAAAGCAGAGGTAACGCGATCTTCGCTGCCGGCGACAAGGGCTACGAAGAGAACGACAACTACACCGAAGAGCAGTACAACGCGTTCTGGGATTACTACAAGAACGAATCCGGCGCGGCTCTCGCTCAGGAAATCGTTGACTACGTTGTTGCCAACTACGTCGACGACTACGCTCAGGATACCATCGGCGCTTCTCCGGAAGAAGTTCGCGCTGACGAAGCTCTCCAGCTCAAGCTCGGCATGTTCCTGTGGGGATATGAGGATGTTTGGAAGGAAGGCGTGACCACTAAGGATTACTGGGACGCTATCGTTGCAAATGAAAAATATGCGACCGAGGAAGAAGCTGAGGCTGCCGAGTCTGCCGGCTCCACCCGTCTCCAGCTCACCATCAAGGCTCTCGGTTCCGATTACGAGACCGGTGTTGTGACCGGCGAGACCGCCGCCAACATCAAGGGTATCGAGAGGACCGGCGATTACACCATGACCGTTCATATGACTGAGTACGACGCAGTCGCTATCTACGACATGGGCTTCATTATCGCTCCTCTGCACTACTACGGCGACAAGGCCGCATACGACTACGAGAACAACAAGTTCGGCTTCACCAAGGGCGACCTGAGCGGC
>JAFWWR010000086.1 GCA_017518025.1 Clostridia bacterium | reverse complement strand
GCGCCGCTTGCGTTTTTTTTGTTGACAATCCCGGAGGCGGGTGGTATGATTAAAAAAGAACTCATCCGGAGGGATTATTGAAAATGAAAAAGATAATTTCGCTTATTCTGACAGCTTTGATGCTCGCCGGCACGGCGGCGGTGTTCGTCGACGAATCGCCGTTTTCCGACGTGAAGACGTCCCGCTGGAGTTATGAGGCGATTCAATACGCCGTGGAGCAGGGATATATGAACGGTATCGGCGACGGAAAGTTCGACCCCGCCGGTTCTATGACCCGGGGCATGGTCGTTACCGTCCTTTACCGTCGCGAGGGCTCGCCGGAAGTTACCTTTAGAAACGATTTTTCCGACGTGAAAGCGGGCAAATACTACTCCGACGCGGTCATCTGGGCGAAGGACGAAGGAGTGGTGAACGGCGTTACTGAAACCACCTTCGAGCCGAACGGCAAGATTACCCGCGAGCAGCTCGCGACGATGTTGTCCCGTTTTTCGGAAAGATGTCCCGTCTCGGTACCGGAGCGGGCCGATCTCTCCGGCTATCCGGACGCCGATAAGATCCACAGCTACGCCAAGGACGCCCGCGCCTGGGCGAACGAGGCCAACCTCATCAAAGGCAGGAGCGACGGTACGCTCTCGCCCCGGGGCGAAGCGACGAGAGAGCAGTTCGCCACGATACTCAAGAGATTCGACGATACTTTTACACTTGTCTATAACGAGCCCGTACCGAGGACCCAATACACCGAGCCCGAATATCCGCTCGTGGATAACGCCGACGTGTACGTCGCCGTGAACGGCAGCGACTCGAACACCGGCACATTTGACGCGCCGGTCGCCACTTTCAACCGCGCTGTGGAGCTGGTCCGCGAGATAAAGCAGACGAAAACTACCGGCGACATCGTTGTCGCCTTCAAAGCGGGCGACTACGGCCCCCTGTCCCTGAACCTCACCGCCGGGGACTCAGGCACGCCGGAGCAGCGGATCGTCTACTGCAAGTACGGCGACGGCGACGTGGTGTTCGACAACGGGACCACCGTGACCGAGGACGAGTTCGTCCCTCTGGACGAGGCGGATAAAGCGTTGTTCATTGAAAAGAACGCCGGTATGATCAAAAAGGCGGACGCCGCGGGACGGCTCGACGACTATACTCTGTTCGACCTGGTCCTCTCGGAGAGGGGCGAGATGGCGGTGGCCAGATTCCCCAACAGATACGACGACGGCACCGACCATCTCCAGCAGAGCGGCTACACGGTGGACGACCATCACATCGCGGTATGGCACGCTCTTCTGAAAAACAGGATCGGGAAATACCACACCACCGACGGACTGTATCTCTACGGGTTCATCACCCTCGGGTGGTACAAGGACCTGATGGAGACGGACGGATGCGAATATGATGAAGAAACGGGAAACTACGTGTTCTTTATGCCGCATCCCGAGAATACCCGCGGCGGAAATCTGCGCCTCGAGGAGGGCTTTGCGGCCGATTACTACCAGATGGCCATCGTCAACGTGTCCGAGGAGCTTGACGCCCGGGACGAGTTCTGGTTCGACCGGAGCACGGACACCCTTTACGTATACGATCCGTCCGGCGACTATTCCTTCGTGAACGGCGGCGACATGATAACCAT
>JAFWWR010000085.1 GCA_017518025.1 Clostridia bacterium | reverse complement strand
TCAAGCCCGGCGACGCGGTCATCGTTGCCGCGGAGGAGCTCGCCGGAGACTGCGCGAGGATCGAAAAGGTCGCGGAGGGCCTTTTCCGGGTAACTGAGAACGGCGAAATGACCGTCGCGCTCGACGCGAAGTAAAAATTATAATTATCAGCCGCCCGACGGCGGAGAAACGGAGGAATAAATGAAGACTCTACTTATCCTTGTGGACGGAATGAGGCCGGATTCTCTCGACGGCATTCCCGAGGCGCAGAAATTCATCAGCGAATCGGCGGGTTCGCTCAAGGCGACGACGGTGTACCCGTCCGTGACGCTTCCCTGCCACATGTCGCTCTTTCTCAGCGTGCCTCCGGAGAGACACGGCACCACCACCAACACCTATTCACCCCAGGTCCGCCCCGTGGACGGCATCTGCGAGGTGCTTTCCCGGAACGGGCAGTGCTGCGGCATATTTTACAACTGGCCGGAGATCCGCGACGTGGTACGCCCCGGCTCCGTGGTCCGCGAGGTCCTGATCTACAGCGACGACCAGGTGGCCGAGGAGTCGATACGGTTCATCAGAAAAGCCGATCCCGACTTTGTGTTCACATACCTCGGCTGGGTGGACAGCGCGGGGCACGACCATGGCTGGATGAGCGACAAATACATGGATCAGGTGAGAAATTCCTGGCGGCTCATCGGCGAACTCATGAAAGAGGTGAACGACGACTGGACCGTCATCGTCACCGCCGACCACGGCGGTCACGGCCGCGGCCACGGCGACGATATCCCCGAGGATATGACCATTCCGCTGTTCTTCCGCGGGAAGAACTTCGAGCCGGGCAGTGAGATCGAGGGACTGAACATCATGGATATCGCGCCGACGATACTGAAGCTCCACGGATGCGAGATCCCCCGGGAGTGGGAAGGCAAATCCAGAGTAAGGATCGACTAATAGCATAAAAAGGCATTTGTATAAGAAAGGACCGCCATGAAAACTCTTTTGATTCTTGTTGACGGTATGAGACCTGATTCGCTGAAGGGGATACCCTCGGCAGAAAAATTCATCAGCGAGTCAACGGGCTCCCTCAAGGCGAGGACAGTGTGGCCCTCCGCCACGCTCCCGTGCCATATGTCCCTTTTCCTCAGCGTTCCACCGGAACGCCACGGTACCACTACCAACAACTACTCTCCTCAGGTACGCCCTGTAGACGGCATCTGCGAGGTGCTGGCAAAGGAGGGCCTCCGATGCGCCATGTTCACTAACTGGGACGAACTTCGCGACGTGACAAGGCCCGGTTCCCTGAAAAAGATCTCCATGGCGAACGATGATACCTACCGGGCCACCAATTGGACCGTGGTGGAGGAGACGGTAAAGTATATAAACGAAAAGGATCCTGATTTCGTGTTCTCCTACCTTGGATGGGTCGACGAAGCGGGCCACGAGAACGGCTGGATGAGCGAAAAATATCTCGAAGCGGTGCGGGAGTCCTGGGATTGCATCGACAGGATGACGGAAAACCTCGGCGAGGACCGGACGGTCATCGTCACCGCAGATCACGGCGGACACGGCCGCGACCATGGCACCGAGACGGATGAGGATATGCTGATCCCGCTGTTCTTCCGCGGGAAGAATTTTGAGCCGGGGCGTCAGATCGACGGACTGAACATCATGGATATCGCGCCGACCGTCGCAAAACTCCACGGATGCGAGATCCCACGGGAGTGGGAGGGCGTCGCGAGAGTATGAGCAAAAGAGCGAGACGGCTGTCGATACTGCTGACCGTTCTGTACGCGGCGAGCTACGCGACGAGAGTCAACTTCGGCGCCATCGTGGCGGAGATGACCCGCGCCACGGGCTTCTCCAAAGGGGCGCTGGCGTGGTCTCTCACAGGCGCGTTCATCACCTACGGCCTCGGTCAGCTGGTCAGCGGGTGGCTCGGCGACAGATTCAGCCCCCGGTCCATGCTTGCGGGGGGATTCTCAGCCACCGCTGTGATGAATCTCCTTATGGTGTTCGCGAAAAGCCCCGCGGTCATGGCGGCGATCTGGTGCGTCAACGGATTCGCCCAGTCGTTCATGTGGCCGCCCATCGTGCGGCTGCTGGTGAGGAACACCTCATCGGAGGAATACAAGGAGGGCGTGGTTCTTGTGTCTCTGGGTAGCTCCGTCGGGGCGATACTGGTGTACCTGGTCTCGCCGCTTTTCATCACCCTCTGGGGGTGGAGAACGGTGTTCGCGGCGGGCGCGGTATGCGGCGCTCTGTCCGTACCGGCGGTGCTGATATTCTGTCCCGACGCGGAACCTCTGCCGGAGGCAGCGGGCGATCCCCGGGAGGCGGCGCCGCGGGTGAGGTATTCGCGGCTGTTCTCACCGGTGGTGATCGCGGTCATGGTCGCCATCGTTCTCCAGGGGGCGCTCCGGGACGGCGTGACAACGTGGATGCCGTCCTACATCAGCGAGACCTACTCCCTCGGCGCCTCGGCGGCGATCCTGACGGGAGTGTTCCTTCCTCTGTTCAGCATGATCTGCTTCAGGGCGGGCGGCACGGTATACGAAAAGAAGATCAGGGACCCCATGGTCTGCGCCGGTGTGTTTTTCGCCGTCGGCGCGGCGGCGGCGGGAGTGCTGTTCGCCGTGACGGGCCGCTCGGCGGTGGTCTCGGTGATCGCGTCGGTCCTGCTGACCGGAGCCATGCACGGAGTCAATCTGATACTGGTCTGCATGCTGCCGGAGTTTTTCGGCGGCACGGGGGCGGTGTCGTTCATGACCGGGGCGCTGAACACCTGTACCTACGTGGGCAGTGCGGCGTCCACGTATCTGTTCCCGCTTCTGACGGAGAGCGCAGGGTGGCGAACCACCACGGGCGCGTGGCTCGCCGTCGCGGCGGCGGGAGCGGCGATATGCTTTGCGTCGGTCCGGGCGTGGAAACGCCGTTTCGGGAGTAGATAAAAGGTAAAAATCGGGGAGGAAACTTCCCGATTTTTTGGCAAAAAAGGTATTGCAAACGGGTTTAAGATGTGGTAAAATAGTGCTCGACCGATGTGGCGCGGAGAGGTCGCCTAGTTGGTCGAGGGCGCGCGACTGGAAATCGCGTAACCGTCAAAAGCGGTTCGAGGGTTCGAATCCCTCTCTCTCCGTGAAAAAAAGCACTGCTTCTGCAGTGCTTTTTTTCACGGAGCGGAGGGATTCGAAGGGCCCCGGTAGTGAATGACAGCCCGGTGGCCCCTCGACCATTACAAGCAACACAAGTGCTCCCCGAGGGGATTTGCGTTTCCCAATTTACACTTTCTTGCAAGTAAATCTTTCGAAACGATTGTTTGGGCTCTTTTTGATGATCACATCCATCATCATCTCGGCAGCTTCTTCTATTGATATTTCATCATCAAATGTCATCGTTAATTCTTTCAGTCCATCCAGAAATATCAATCCGGCATCGCTGCCTGCACCCAGAATTTTTTCTCGCGAAATCACCTGGAAAGATGTCATTCCTTTCCCTCCTTTCTCCTGTGCTTTTCTGAGCAGATTGTATCATACTATCATTCTCAAAGGGAAGCCCCCCCTCCCCATCCCGTCGCCACGCCTCAAAAGCGCGCCGAATACTTTACTATCGTAAATTTTTATTGACATCTTATCAAATTGAGAGTATAATAAACGTGCAAGGGAGGTGAAACAAATGTGTATGGATTATTCAAAGCTCTGGAAACTGTTGGCGGAAAAAGGTATGTCAAAAACCGATCTCATGGAGATAACGGGGCTGAGCTCCCGTGTGATCGGCAAACTCGTAAAAAACGAAACGGTCACGACTGATACCATATCGAAAATATGCACGGCTCTTTCCTGTGACGTAGGAAGTATCATGGAATGTGTAGATGAAAAATCGCTGTCGCTCTTCCGTTATTGCCGCGCTTACGGAAAACTTCTCGAAGAAGACGATAGAACAAAAAAACTCGGCTTTGTACTTGACGGCCGGAAATACACGGTGTTTTTCTCAAAGAGAACGGCGTCCAAAGCCACGCACATTTGCTGTGAAGGCGACGGAACGGTTTACTGGAAGCAGTACCACATGGCGGGAGGCGTCGTAAGGCCCGGTGTCGAGAAATACGTTCTCGTCAAGCCGGTGCGCAGCTCGGACGAGTCCGTCATTATCGTCATCAAGGGCAAGCCCGCAATGATCGAGGGGCTCGACGAGGGGATCTGGCTGTCGCCGGGAAGGCAGAAAGAAACGGGAAAAACGGGAGTCCTCGTTTTGACCGAGTCCGAATTCAAACTCTATTGAGCAATAAGTAAAGCCGGAAAGGGGAACCGCGTCCGTGGTTCCCCTTTCCGGCATCGTCATTACAGTCTGCTTCAGCGTGCCTTTTTCAGTTTGGAGCCGAGGGATTCGAAGACGCCCGGTAGTGAATGACAGCCCGGTGGGCCCGGGCGCGTTAAGTTAAACAAAATCGCTCGACTGCTTGCGCCCTCACGAGTTTTGCATTCGCAAAACTCCGAAGTTGAGTGAGGACGTTCGGCCGCGTCGGCGACCAAGGGAGCATGAGTTTTCCGCAATTTTGGCGGAAAACTCATCCGCGCGACCGCGACTCGAATCCCTCCGAAAATGGAGTCCGTGAACGCGGGCTCCATTTTCGGTCATCTTCGAGAAGACGCCGCTCTGCGGTCTTGTTCTTTTTCGTTCAGCTATAGGGATTCGAAGACGCCCG
>JAFWWR010000084.1 GCA_017518025.1 Clostridia bacterium | reverse complement strand
GTGGACGTGTTCTTCCCGGAACATGCGTATAGTACGGCAAAAGCCAAGTCTGACCGTCTGGAATCCGATGCCGGAGTCTTTGTCTTCAAGGTTCTGCCTTCCAGCGTGAGCGGCGCTCGTATGCACACCGTTCCCCTGTGGTTCCCGGACGAGCCGTATGCCGTAAAGTATTACGCCTTTGACGTCTGGTGCCCTGCCGGAATGCTCACCGCGAAGGGCAATTCCCGCGTCGTGATCGACGGGGATATGTACGACGATCTCTATACCAACTGAGGCGGGCATGAAGAAAATCTATGTCTGCTCCCGGCTGGCAGGAGACTACGAAGCAAACACCGAAGCGGCGCGGGAATACTGCGCATACGTTATGAAGGAGTGCGGGGCGATTGCGATTGCTCCGCACCTCCTCTTTCCTCAATTTCTCGACGATACCGATCCGAAAGACCGGGAACTCGGACAGGAGGCAGGGCTGGAACTGCTCGAAAGCAGTGACGAGCTCTGGTATTTCGGGGACAGTGTCAGTCAGGGGATGGTGCGGGAAATCTGTGCCGCGAAGGAAATGGGCATCCCCGTCCGGTATGTGCCGGAGGAGGAATGGAACAACGATAGGCATCACGAAAAGGAGGTGTTGATGAGCCTATGAAAACCAAGAAACTCAAAACGATTCTCACCGCGCTGATGTGCATGATCCTGCTGTCTGTGATGGCGGTCAGCGTCTTTGCGACGGGCGGCGGCGGTTCCGGCGACGTGGCGGGAGCGATTCAGGGAACGTGGGACACCGCTAAGGTCCAGATCAAAACCGTGGTGAACAACGTCGTCTTTCCCGTGATCGACCTGATCCTCGCGGTTCTCTTCTTCGCCAAACTCGCGATGTCGTATATGGATTATCGTCAGCGTGGTCACTTTGAGTGGGCACCGGCGGCCATCCTGTTTGCGACGCTGGTCTTCTCGCTGACCGCCCCGCTGTATATCTGGGGTATCATCGGGATGTAACCGGATGCGCCTCATCATCGCCTGCGGTTGAGATTCCACTTGACCGCGGGCGGGGAGATGGGGTATAATGAGATATATCCATAAACGGAGGATCAGTCCATGAAGCTCACCGTATCAGCCCGCAGAAAATGGAAGATTTCCCCCTACCTCACCATGCAGTTCATGGAACCGCTTGGAGCGACCGATTCGTCGGTGGACGCGGGATGGGACTTTCTGCATGAACGTTGGCACGAGGATCTTCTCGATACCGTCCGCTCCCTTGCTCCGTGCATGGTGCGCTGGGGCGGGTGCTTCGCCTCCTATTACCACTGGCGCGAGGGCGTCGGTCCGATGAACGAGCGGAAACCGATGCTCAATCTCTGCTGGGACGGCTTGTACTCAAATCACGTTGGGACAAAGGAAATCGTGGACTTCTGCCGAGCCGTGGGAGCAGAACCCCTTCTCGTTTTCAATATGGAATCGGACGGGCGGATGCGATGGGCGTATCCGAGGGACGGTGAAGACCGATTCGGCACCGCTGAGGAAGCCGCGGCATGGGTGCGGTACTGCAACGATCCCGACGACGCGGCGAGAAACCGTCATGATCATACCGGTCCTTATCGCGTCCGCTGGTGGCAGATCGGCAACGAGACCTCTTACGACAAACACGGCTACGCTCTCGAGAAGGCTGTGGACACGACGCGGAGATTCGCCAAAGCCGCACGGGAGGCCGACCCGGACGTCAACCTTATCGCGTGGGGGGACAGCGGATGGGCGCCCGCCATGTGCGAAGCGGTCGGGAGCGACGTCAGCCACATTGCCTTTCATTATCACTTCGGTTCCGCTCTGCCGGATTCGCCCCTCCGCGATACGGAATACCGCCGCGATCCCTCGCGCACATGGGAGCATCTCATGTCCGTTCCCGCCATGCTGGACGCGAAAATCAGGGAAATGAAAAAGCAGGTCGCGCCAAGCGGAAAGCGGCTCGCGATGACCGAGGGACATTTCGCGCTTCCGGGCAGGAATCGCTGCGACGTCCTGTCTTCGTGGATGGCGGGGGTCGCCTATGCGCGGAATCTCAACGTCATTTTCCGGCACAGCGACGTCTTGGACATTGCGACGATGGCGGATTTCTTCGGTAACCGCTGGCAGGTGAACGCGATCCTGATTCCCACGCCCCACGGAAGCGGAAAGCCCTACCTGCAGCCCGTCGGTCATGTCATGCGGCTGTTCGGGAAACACCGCGGAGAGTATGCGGTCGATATCTGCGGCGGGTGCGAGGCGGACGTCACGGCAAGCGTAAAGGAAGACGGAACGATCCTGCTTCATTTAGTCAACCCGAACATGAACCGGCCTTTGACGCTGGAGATTGAGCGGGAGGACGGGATGCCCGTGCGGACGATGACGGCATATGAAATCGCGCCGGACGACGCGGCGGAGGAAATCACGCCGCATAGTGCCGGATGTTTTGACGTCGTGGAGCGCCGGGTGGACGGGCACCGATACCTCCTTCCTCCCGGGGCTGTTTCCGTGCTGGAGATTCCGGCGGCTGCATCCGAACGGACGGAATAACCTTCGCACAGCCGAACAGCGATGCCGCTCCTGATCGGTTGTCAACATTGACCGCAGACAGAAGTTGAGAGAATCACTTTGAGAGAGAAGCACCTCAGCGAGCGGGCACACGGTTCGGCGGGCATAAAGAGGTACAGGACCATAGATTCCGAAACAGCGGAACAGGGGGTAAATATGCAAAAACGATCAAAACGGATACTTCTGACTGCGGGTATCGTTTTGCTTTGCCTTATCCTCCCCGGCTTTTGGAACGGGTTGACTGTGCGTCATTACTCTGTCGAGACCGGATGCAGCTCCGGTCAGCAATTGGTCCGTTTAGCTCTGGTTACCGATCTTCACTCCTGTTCCTACGGCAAGGGGATGAAGACGCTCATCAACGCGATCGACAAGCAGAACCCGGACGTGATCCTGCTCGGGGGAGACATCTTCGACGATCAGCAGCCCGACGACAATACGGCGGCTTTCCTTGCCGGGATCAGCGGTATGGCTCCCTGTTATTACGTCACCGGGAATCATGAATACTGGAGCGGAGAGGATGCGTTCGAGAAGAAAATGGCGATCCTTGACCGGTACGGAGTCGTTCGGCTGAGTGGAACTGCTGCAGAGATCGAGATCGGAGGACTGAGGCTTACTGTCTGCGGCGTGGACGATCCGTGCGAATGGACGGGAAACCTCATCGGGTACGCGCCGGAGGGATTTCTGTCGGAACTGTCCACACTCTCTCAATGGATCGATCCTGACAAATTCGTGATCCTGCTGACCCACCGCCCGGAGCTTTTTGACCTCTATTGCAACAATGGGTTTGATCTGGTTCTCGCAGGACATGCCCACGGCGGGCAATGGCGGATTCCGGGACTTCTCAACGGCTTCTACGCGCCGAATCAGGGCTTTTTCCCGGAACTCGCCGGGGGACAGTATGAGCGGGACGGCACGGTCATGATCGTCAGCCGGGGGCTTGCGCGGGAATCCACCCGCATCCCTCGCTTTTACAATCCGCCAGAGCTTGTGATGATCGACCTGAAGTGAAGCGCAGACCGTTGATGGAGGACGCAGAAACACCAGAATAACACAAACAGAGGGGCTGTGACAAAAGCAGTTCCTCTTTTTTGTGTCCCGTCCGATGCTTCTTTGATAACATTCTGTGTTTGGGATGGCTTTCCGTGCCGTTCTGTGGCACTGTCCCCGAAGGAGGTGATGAAACCCATGCGAAACATTGTGGAGCAGCTCTGGTACAACGATTTCAGCCCGAGCGATGCTGTCCCGGATACGGATGCCTATATTGAAGCCAAGCGGAAACACGAGAAAGCCTACGACGACCTTGCCGGAAAACTGCCGCCCGATCAGCTGAAGGAGGTGGAGGAACTGATCGGCTATGTGATGGATCAGTATGAGGGCATTATCGTCGAGGCTTTCCGTCAAGGCGTGAAGTTCGGGATCGAGTTGATGACGAACCTCAAGCAGTAAACTCAACAATACTACCGGGAAGGGAGCGGTACGGTCCGCTCCTTTTCTGCGGGAGGTGATTCTATATGTTCGACTGGATCTCCGATCTCACGACCGGGATCGGTGATTCGATTACCACAGGTCTTGCCGATGCATGGAACAATGTCACAAGCACCATCTGGGATGTATTCCTCAAATGGGTCTATGAGGCATTTTTCTCAGCCATCGGAGACTTTTTCACGATGATGGCAGGGATGGGGACGGAACTCTTTGACCTGCCGTGGATCCAATCTTTCCTTAGACTGTTCTCATTGTTCGGCTGGGCGCTGTTCGCGGCGGGACTCGTGATCGCGGTCTTCGATACCGCCATCGAGTATCAGTCCATGCGGCAGATCAACATCAAAACGCAGATCCTGCCCATCATCTATTCTTTTCTTGCCGTGTCCCTGTTTACAACCGTACCCATCCGGCTGTACAACTTTTGTATTACGATCCAGAACGTATTCTCACACGATATTGCCGGGGTGATGGCGGGACACATGGCGGCAACCAACAGCATAGGCGCTTTTGCCTATGACGTACTTCTGCTGCTCCAGCCTACTCCGACGATAAACCTGCTGGATCTCTTCTTCCTGACTGCTCTCGGATACTGCGTGGTCAAGATATTCTTTCAAAACATCAAGCGGGGCGGGATTCTGCTGATCCAGATCGCGGTAGGCAGTCTGTATATGTTTGGGATGCCGAAGGGACACATGGACGGCTTTTACACCTGGTGCAAACAGGTAGCAGCCCTGTGCCTGACCGCATTCCTTCAGATGACGCTCATGTTCCTTGGACTCGCGACATGGCAGACCAACATTCTGCTCGGCCTCGGCGTAATGCTCTCCGCCAATGAAGTACCACGCATCGCACAGAACTTCGGCCTTGACACCGGTATGAAGGTCAACATCATGAGTGCGGTCCACACGACGACTTCGGTCGTGAATCTGACGAGAGCCATCGCAAAGGGGGTGAGCTGATGGGCAGACAGTATATCTATCCGGCAGACCTCAAATCCGAACCGAAGCTGTGGCTGTGGAGCCTGAAGGATCTTGCCGCCCTTGGCATTGCCCTGATCCTGTCCGTCCTTGCCCTGACGCAGATTCACCTGTATCTGCCGCTCGTCGGGACGATGCTTTTCGGCATTCTCACGATCCGGGCGGACGATCAGAGCGTGCTGGACTTTCTGAAACGGGCGGTTCGGTTCTTCCTGACGGATACGCAGGAATTCTACTGGCAGGAGAAAAGCGTCGGAGAACACGACAGAAGGGAGGCCATGAATAAATGAAGAAAAATGAAGTCAGCACGCAGGACTTCCTCGGCATCCGGGCGTTCTCCCGAAACGGGCTGATGACGGACGGTCAGGGAGAGCTTGTGTACTTCACCGTAAAACCCACGAACATCAGTGTTCTTTCCCGCGCCAGCATCGCGCAGAAAATCCACCGGCTCATGCAGCTGCTGTCTGCGCAGCCTGACATCGAGATCGTCTGTATGGATGCGCGGGAAAACTTCGACGGAAACAAGCTGTACCTTGAGGAAAGACAGGAGAATGAGCCGAATCGGAAGATCCGTGAATTGCTTGACCGGGACAGCCGGTTCCTCGACGACATCCAATTGCAGATGTCCACAGCGCGGGAATTCCTCATGGTAGTCCGGCTTAGGAACGAGACCGACGAACAGTCCTTCGCCAACCTCAACCGCATCGAAAAGCTCATCAACGAACAGGGCTTCGACTGCACACGAGGGATGCGGGACGACGTAAAGAGGATCCTGTCCCGGTATTTCGGCGTGGGATTACCCGACAGACAGATCGACGACACGGACGGGGAAACGGTCGTCGAGAAATGGTTCATCCCCGATTGATAAGGAGGGTCTGTGAAAAAGAAAAAACAGCTTCCGAAGAAAACCGACCCACGCGCCGTCGCGGTCAAGGATTTCTTCGATATGCTCTCCCCGTCCGCGATCAAATTCTTTCCGGACTAC
>JAFWWR010000005.1 GCA_017518025.1 Clostridia bacterium | reverse complement strand
CCGGATCGGGCAGCATCACCGCGCACCCGAGATCTTTTCCCCAGACAAGCTGCGTCTCTTTTCTTTCTTTCTTAATATCGGCGCCGGTGCCGCAGAAGAAGCAGACGGCGAATTCCAGTCCTTTCGCGCCGTGAACGGTCAGAATTTTTACGCTGTCGGAGCCGGAGGGGTTATACGTGGCTCCTCCGCCGGCGACCAGATCGTCGTAATACCTGAGGAAGCCGTACAGACCGCCGTAGGCGTTTTTCTCGTACTGCCTCGCCATGTCGAGGACGGCTCTGGCTCGTTCTTCGCCGCCTTCCGTTCCGGCGATCTCCGGGATCCTCAGCATTCCCGTCTCCTCGAAGAGCCGTTCGATGAACACGGAGGCGCAGAGAGACCTCTCCGTCTCGCGGAAACGCCTGATGGTGTCGCGCAGAGAGACGCACCTGTCGCGCAGTTCTCCTTCGCCCTCCTCGCTCATTCTGAGAACGGACGAGAACAGCGAGCCGCCGCCGAACTTGAGTCTTATAGTGGTCATCTCGTCGAGTGAGAACGAGAACAGAGAAGACATCATCACGTTGGCGAGAGACACGTCTCTGTGGGGATTGTCCACCGTGCGGAGCAGGTCCATTATGAACTGGGTGTCCGGCTCTTCGGCAATGGATGTGCCTGCCGCCGAGACCGACGGGATGCCGTACTTTTTGAGGGCGTCCACGTATCCCTTTGCCTTGCTTTTCGCGCTTCTGTGGATGATTGCAAAGTCAGAGGGCTTGAGCGGCCCCGTGCGGAAGGGATCGGTGCCGATCATCTCTTTTATCCGTTTTGCGATGAACTCTTCCTCGGAGGGACCCTCCTGCCCGCTTTCGAGAAGGTGAATCTCCACCGGGTCGGTCACTTCGGAGGAAGTGCCGGCGCGGAGCAGGTCTTCATCCCCGAACGGCACGTCACCGTCTTTGAAGATGTATTCGCTCACCCGGTTCACGAACCTCACCACGGGTTTTGAGCAGCGGAAATTGTCGCTCATGAACACCCCCGCGTCCCGGGGACCGTCTTCGGACTCATCTCCATCCGGAACGGTGGGCCAGTCCATGCGATAGCCCGCAAAGACCTCCGGCTCCGCCCCTCTGAAGCGGTAGACAGACTGCTTGATGTCGCCCACCATGAACCGCTCGGACCCGGCGCCGACGGCGCGGAATATCTCATCCTGAACGGTGTTCGTGTCCTGGTATTCGTCTACGAATATGAACTTGTATTTCCCGCCGAGCCGGAGAGCCGCCTCGGTGGGGCGGCCGTCCTCTCCAACCAGGAGACGGCGGGCGAGGGTCTCGAGATCCTGGAAATCCAGCTTGCCCTGCCTTTTCTTGATGGCGGTATATTTTTCTTCGTACACGGAGAGGGCGTGCTCGAGACTTCTCAGCAGGCGGGCGGTCCTCTTCATGGAGTCCGTGATCTGCTCCGGGTTGTAGGAAAAGAACAGTTTGCCGAATTTCTCTGCGTCGCCGACCGCGCGGGGGCGCGCGTCTTTCACCAGCAGAGAATTATCCGTTTGATCCTCACCTCTGAGACTGGCGAGTTTTCCTTTCGGAACGCATTCCAGCAGTTCTTTTGTTCTCCCGTAGTTTTTTTCTTCGAGCGCCTTGCGCAGAAGGACGAAATAGTCCAGCATGTCCCGGACGGCGGGCCCGTACGCCTCCATGGGTTTACCCGTCCCCTCGAGACCTTCAAGCAGTTCTTTGAACACGTCGGCGTAGTGTTCCGCCATGGCGGAGGTGCTCTCAAGGACCGCCTCTCCCCACGGGGTGGAGAGAAAGTCGAACTCCGCGAACTCATCCAGCCGGTCCGCGTATTCGAGCAGCTTTTTCTCGTCGAACCCCGCGCCGCGCAGTTTGTCATAAAGGCGTACGATGGTCTCCGCGGCTTTCGCCGGGTCTCTCGCCTCTCCTATAACGTCGCAGACGAAGGAGATCCCGTCCTCTCCGCCGGTGGACGGCTCTGCAAACAGATCGTCCATGGCATCGTTTATGGCTTTTGAAACGAGGATTTTCGACGAATCCTCGTCGACGATGGCGTAATCCGCCGGAACGCCCAGGAGGCCGATGTTTTCTCTTATGATCTTCGAACAGATGGTATGTATGGTGCCGATCTCCGCCTGGGGGAGCTCCGCCAGATGTTCCACGGCGCAGGCGTTTCCGGCCGCGACTGCTTCGTACAGTCTTTTTCTGATTTTCTCCCGCAGTTGAGCTGCCGCCGCTCTGGTGAAGGTCACCACGACCATCTCGGAAAGGCGCGCCTTGCCCTCAAGGAGCAAACTGACGATCTTTTCCGTCATCACCGTGGTCTTGCCGGACCCGGCGGCGGCGGACACGAGGGTATTGCCCCGGCGTTTCAGTGCGGTGAGCTGAGAGGAAGTCCAGTTGTTTCTTGAATCACTCATCGGTCTCACCATCCTTTCGGAGCGTAGGCATAGGCGTGCTTGCAGATCCTCTTGCCCGGGCACCATTGACATTTTGCGTTCTCATCGTCGACGGGATCCACGGCTCCGACGCCTTTTTTCATATTGCCGGCGATCATTTTGACGGCTGACTCGACCTTCTCATAGAGCTCGCCGAACTGTACCACGGTGGTGTAGGAAAGGCCGACTCTCTGCGTTGTGCCGTTTTTCTTGTTGACGTCTTTTGCTCCCGGGAACATGGCGTCGGGGATGTTGTCCTCTTCGAGGATCAATCCCGACCTTTCGATACCTTGCTCCAGCACCCGGCGCGCCTGATCCTCATCGACGAAACTGTCTGCGGTGGCTTCCATCCTCTTGACGGAATAGTACACGGCCCCTGCGGGTATGACGTCGCCGTCTCCGGCGATCCCCGCGGATGAGCCGTTACGGCCCTTCCACAGTGAGAATATGTAGATCAGAAGCTGGGTGTTGAGCCCTTTTTCCACGAGAGACGGGTCGAAACCTGCGCCGTAGGTCTTGTAGTCCACCACCTTG
>JAFWWR010000083.1 GCA_017518025.1 Clostridia bacterium | reverse complement strand
TGGCGTACGCCGCCTCCAGCACCCCGTACCCCGAGGCGGTGATCAGCGTCACCGTGTTCTCGATGCGCCGCTTTAAGATGTAGTCGTTCACCGTGTCGCCGGTGTGCTTCTTGAACGCCTTGAAGAACCGGGAACGGCTCATGTGCGCCTTCTCCGCCAGCCCGTCGATGCTGATGGGCTCCGTGATGTTCTCCCGGATCATATCGGTGATGAGGACCATCTCCCGCTCCCGGGTGACCGCGCCTCCGTCGCCGATACCCGAGCCGCCGGGGAGCGCCCGGCATATCTCGCAGAGCGCCGCCGCGCCCTCGCTCCGCAGGATCAGCGCGCCGAATCCGGTTTTTCCGCCGCGCTCGCTCTCCATGACGCGCACCCTGCCGTCGAGTTTTTCGTAAAGCCCGCTCCCGAGCCGCGTGACTGCGGAGGGATAGGGCAGATCGCCTCTCACCACGCCGCAGCCGTCGGCGAGACGGTACGACAGCCGCAGGATCAGGACCTCGCCCCGTTCCGCGGTGACGGACCAGCCGTCCGGTATCGCCGCGCACTCTCCCGCGGAGAGATCTTCCTCCTCTGCGCCGCGCCGCAGGACGGCGATCCCCTGCCGGACCAGCGCGAGAGACATGGACTCCCGACCTCCGCCTCCCCGGGCGGTCACGGCGGTCCCGGCGACGTCGTACAGCGTGATCAGCTCCTCGCCGGAGGGCGACCGGAGCAGTACGGAGCTCTTTCCGCCCCGCGGCGGAGCCGTCTTCGTTTCCGCTTTTTTCAAAAAGACGTCACCTCCCGCCCGCCCGGGTCCGGCCCGCGTCTGCAAACGACACTGACGGACACGGTTTTTGTACTAAAGTGTAGGAATAGTCCGGACCGTGACTGTAAAATATTGATGGCGAACAACGCACGACACTACACATATTATTTTACAACTTTTTTTCCGTGTGTAAAGCGTTTTTTGAGATTTTTTTATGCCGCGGCGCGATTTTCCCGCCCGGGGGAGGGAAAACCGGAGCCGGAGGCGGCGGAAACGGAGCAGAAAATGAGAGAGAGAAACTATTCGTCTTATGTGACCGAACCCGAAAAGCGGATCCCCGTGATCCACGAGGCGGACGTCTGCGTGGTGGGCGGTTCCGCCACCGGCGTGTTCGCGGCGGTGAGAGCCGCGCGTCTCGGAGCGAAGGTGGTCATCGTGGAGGAGCAGAACAGCTTCGGCGGCGTGGCGACCAACGGCCTCGTCAGTCTGTGGCACTCCACCTGGGACATCGGTATGCACAAGCAGATCATCGCGGGTCTGACCGATGAGGTCATGGGCCGTCTTTCCGAGATCGACTGCCGGAAGGGACCCGGCCAGTCCTTCTTCTTCAATCCCGTGGAGCTGAAGATCGAGCTCGACGCCATCCTGAAGGAGGAGAACGTCAAGATCTACCTGCACACCATGTACACCGGCCTCGCCTGCGACGGCGACCGGATCACCCACATCTACGTTGAGAACAAGGACGGGCGCGGCGCCATCAAGGCGAAGTTCTTCATCGACGCCACCGGCGACGGCGACCTCTGCCGGGACCTCGGCGTGGAGTCCTATCTGAACGACAACATCCAGCCGCCGTCCGCCGTGTACCTGATGCAGGGCACCCACGACGACGACAAGAAGAGATACTACAACATCCCCTTCAACGAGGACATCGTTCCCCGCATGATCTACGACTACGGCGAGGAGTTCGGTCTCGAGCCCGACTGGGGCTGGGACACCTTCATCCCCGGACTGCAGAATATGCACTTCCGCGCAGACACACACGTGTTCAATCTGAACTGCGCTCACGCGGACGAGCTGACCGAGGCGGAGATCATCGGGCGCGAGAAGATGCGCAAGGTGATCCGGATGATGCGGAAATACGGCAACCCGGACGAGACCTACGCGCTGATCGCGGCGTGCTCCTACATCGGTATCCGCGACACCTACCACTACAAGACGAAGTACCGCGCCGAGCACATGGATCTCCTTCTCGGCAAGAGATACGAGGACAACATCCTGAACGGTACCTACGACGTGGACGTCCACCAGGCGGGCTCCGGCATCAAGTTCATGCGGCTCAACGGCGAGTGCGCCACCGAGTACACCGACGGGACCCGCGTCGTCAGCAACTGGCGCGAGGAGATGGGTCTCCCCACGGACGGGCCCATGCCCACGTACTACTCCCTGCCGTTCCGCGTGCTGGTGCAGGAGAAGTTCGAGAACATCATCGCCGCGGGGCGCATGATCAACGCGGACATCGAGTCCTTCGGCGCGCTGAGGGTCATGGTGAACCTGAACCAGATCGGCGAGGCCGCCGGCGTGGCGGCGTATCTGGCCGTGAACGAGGGCAAAAAGGTCCAGGAGCTGGACGGCGTCAAGGTGGCGCAGACCCTGGCGAGAGGCGGCTCGGCAAACCTTGCGTAAATTTGAATACGAAAAAATCTCCGGAGCGATCCGGAGATTTTTTTGATGGATTTGCCTTGAGCAAAAGTGATGGTTCCCCTCATCAGTCGGCTTCCCCTCCGGGGGAAGCCATTCTCAGTTCCTGCGTGATCGGATCTCAGATCATCTTGATTTCGCTTGCGGAATACGTTTGCTCTTTTCAAAAAAGTTTCAGGGGGTGCGGGGGCGCTTTTCAAAGCGCCCCCGCGAAAAAACCCGGTCCCGAAGGGCCCCGTGGATGGACGCGGCTCCTTTTTGCGGGTTTTCCTCTTCTTTACTATTTCAAAAATACGA
>JAFWWR010000082.1 GCA_017518025.1 Clostridia bacterium | reverse complement strand
TTTATAACTGCAGACATCTTGTGGACATATACTATGATGGTACTAAAAAGCAGTGGGAATCCTTAATTTGTCAAAAAAAAAGATTGGTTTGGGGAAAACATAAATGATTTGGGAGACCTCTTTGACTTTTTGGACGAACCAGAGGAAGAAAACGACGGGAAGAGTTTTATCCCTGATTCTGTGACTATTCACTTTGAAAAAAATGAGCAAGATTGCTTTTTCGAAAGAAACGCCATCGAGGATGATAAGACTGTTTCTTCACTTATGAATACGGTGGATTCCTCAAGAAAAGCCGAAAGGATTGATAAACTTTTTTGTAGAAAATGTGGGGCCGAACTTTTTCTTGATAGTGTTTATTGCCATAGGTGCGGGGAAAAAGTATTGTTTATCCAACACGATTCTTGATTTATTGATAATGATTAAGGTCCATATTCGATGATAGATGCACATTATCTATAACTGAGAACGGAGATTATGTCTACTATATCGATCCCGACAAGTGTCCGGTGAAATAAAACGAAAAAACCTCGCAGAAGCGAGGTTTTTTCACTTTCTTCGACAACTCTCTTGACCGTCTCCGCCGTTTGTAGTACAATACCACCGAACTATATTATACCGGAGACTGAGCCATGCTGAAGACACACCGCGTACATGCCGATTCCCTCGACCTTACCGTGGGGAATCCGTTTCTTGTCATAATAAAGTTCGCCGTGCCGATGATGCTCAGCCAGGTGTTCCAGCAGCTTTACAACACCGCTGACTCGCTCATCGTGGGCCGGTATCTCGGCACCGATCGCCTCGCCGCCGTCAGCTCGTCCGGGCCCCTCATATTCATGATGGTAAGCTTCTACGAGGGCCTCTTCATGGGTGCGGGAGTCCTTATCTCCCGCTTTTTCGGGGAGCGAAACGAGGACGGCGTCTCCCGCGCCGTCCACACGGACGTGGCGGTAGGTCTCATAAGCGGCGCGGTCCTCACCACGGTCGGGATGCTCTGCACCCCCGTCTTTCTCCGCTGGATGAACACTGACCCCGACGTTCTGCCCCTGGCGATCGAATACTTCAGAGTCTATTTTGCGGGCTCCATGGCGCTGATAATATACAACATGTCCCGCGGCATCATGATGGCGGTGGGCGACAGTCGCCGGCCGCTGTTCTATCTTGTCTTGTCGTCGATTCTCAACGTGTTCCTGGACGTGCTGTTCATCAGATTCTTTGGGTGGGGCGTCTGGGCGGCGGCGTTCGCAACGGTGATCTCCCAGACGGTGAGCGCCGTGCTGTGCGTCATCCGCCTGCTGAAGAAGGGGACCGTCGTCTCCGTTGACGTGCGGAAGATCCGCATTCATCCCGATATGCTTAAAATGATCGCCCGGTACGGGCTGCCCTCCGGCATACAGAACTCCGTTATCAGCATCGCGAATATTATCGTCCAGTCCCAGATCAACATTTTCCGAAAATTCGCCATGGCGGCCTACGGCTGTCACGCAAAGATCGAGGGCTTTGCGTTCCTGCCCATCACCAGCTTCAGCATGGCGCTCACCACGTTCATCGGGCAGAATCTCGGAGCGAAGCAGTACGACAGGGCGAAGAAAGGCGCCAGAGACGGCGTCCTTACCGCCATGGTCCTGGCGGAGATCATCGGGGTGATATACTACATTGCCGCGCCATACGCCATCGGGCTTTTCGACTCGTCGTCGAAGGTGATCGCCTTCGGCGTCCGGCAGGCGCGTACCGTGGCGCTGTTCTACGGACTGCTCGCCGTCTCCCACACGATTGCGGCAGTGTGCCGCGGCGCGGGAAAGGCGTTCGTTCCCATGTTCGTCATGCTGGCGGTGTGGTGCGTGTTCAGGATAATTTATATCATTGTGGTGATGCACCTCTTCCGCGATATCGGATACGTTTACGCCGCATATCCCGTCACGTGGGTGATAAGTACGGTGATATATCTCATCTACTATTTCAAGTCAGACTGGGTGCACGGTTTCGACAAAGCGTAAAAAAAGAGCGACGGCAGGTGCCGTCGCTCTTCTGTTATGCCTTTATTCTCCGTGCTCCACAAGGTACCCGGTCATGTGGAAGTAACCGGCCCCCTCGGTGTTGTTGTAGTACCCGACGCCGATAACGTGGTGAGGGTCGTCATCCGTATAGTGGTAGAAGACGCCCTTCGGGTCGATCCCGAGGGAGGTGTACCACCGGAGCCCCTCCTCGGAGTACGGGAAGTAGACCCTCGCCCGCTTCCACATACTGTGGTTGATGTGGTTCAGGGTCTCGTAGCAGAACCCGATGTTGTAGAAGTTCCCGTCCGCCACGTAGGTGTTTCCGAGGGACTCCCAGCCGCGGGGTTGCTCATAGGTCGCCATGTACGCGCAGTATACGGAGCCCATGCCGTAGAGGAAGATATTGTTCTCGATCCGGCATCTCTCGAACTCGCCGTACATGCTTCCGCAGACGGTCTCTCCGGTATTGAAGGAATCCTTGGCCTGCTTCTGTCTCGGTCCGAATCCGTCGTAGGCCATGATGTTGTCTTTCAGCAGACAGTCGCTGATCTTCGACGCGGAAACGCCGTTCTCGTCGATGTCGGACATACCGTTCCAGATCTCCGCGCTGTGGCCGCAGCACACCATCACGTTGCCGATGTAGCGCACGTTGCGGATCTGATTGGGATTGCCTGCGCTGCCGCCGCCCTGACTGGTGAGCCCGCCGTCACCCACGTCGTGGATGTAGCAGTTCCGGACCAGGATCCCGTCGGAGCCGCCGTACGCCTCGATACCGCTTTCCACCGACGACAGGGCGCCGTGGACGCAGCCGATCTCGCAGTTGGTGTAGGTGACGTT
>JAFWWR010000081.1 GCA_017518025.1 Clostridia bacterium | reverse complement strand
TTTTTCAGTGAAGAGAGTAGAGAGAAGAGAGAAGAGAAAAGGTAAAAAACAGTCCGCTCCACACGGAGCGGGCTGTTTTGATGTAAACTCAGTTGAAATCGTCGTCGTCGATGTCGCCGTCGTCGTCGGCGTCGAGGTTGACGGAGGAATACTCGCCGATCCTGATCTTGCGGGCGATCTTCATCTCCTCCACGCCCTCGTGGATCATTTCCTTCACGTCCACGGGCTTCTTGATGTTTTTGAACTCAAGACGGGGCGCGGACTTGTCGGAGGACTGGATGATGAGCGTGCCGACCCGGAACAGGCGCTGCCACAGATTGCGGCGCAGGCTGATGTCGCGGACGCGGTACAGGACGACCTCCTCGTCCTTCAGGTTAAAGAGCCCGGTCTCGAGGAAAAGCCGGTCGCTTGACAAAGCGTAACGGGTAAAGCTCAGGGGCATACCGAGATGTCTCTTGCGGTCTTTCCATTTATATTTGTTTCCTTTGAATCCCATACGCACCTCTCGTTATTCCGCGGCTCGCCGCGGTTTTTCTTTATTTTATCACACTTTCCCCGTTATTTCAAGCGTGGATTTCGGTTTTGTCATAGAGAGAGGGGGTCGCGAATACAATCTGTACTGAAAGATCCCCGGCACGGGCCGCCGCACGCGGGGTGTAATTTGACACGGCGGAGAAAAGAGGGAGAAATGGACAGATTTTCTGAGCAGGTCGTCGGGACGGCGCGGGGACCGGCGGCGGAGCGGGTCCGCGAGACCGTGACGCACGAGGCGGCGGAGGAATTCATCCTGCCGGACTACCTTCCGGAGATAAGGAAGATACTCTCCTGCACGGCGGAGGCCCTGCCGGAGAACAAATACGTGGACGGCCCCTGCGTTGAGTCGTCGGGGCTCGTGTTGTACTCGGTACTGTATCTGGGGAACGGCCCGGAGCTGTGCTCCGCGCCGCTGCAGAGCGAGTATTCGGTGAAGATCCGGGTCCGGGGCGGGACGGAAGGCGTCGGAGCCCGCGACGTGGGCGTCACGACGGTATGCGAGTCCGTATCGTGCCGCGCCACGGGGCCGCGGTCGCTCACTCTCATCGCGAAGCTCGTGACGAACGTCCTTGCCACGGGCAGGAAGAGCGCGGAACCGGCTGTGACGGCGGCGTCCGGCGGAGAGACGGCCGACCCCACGCCCGCCGATCTTATTTCGATCGAGTATTTGAGGCGGCCGGTCCGCTGCTCCGCCGCGCGGTTCTACGGGACGTCGGGAGACGTGTCAGGCGAGTTTTCCGTTCCTGCGGCGCAGGGAGACGGCGAGATCGTCGCTCCCGCGGTGGTGCGGTGTACCGGAACGGCGTACGTGACGGACGCCGTCTGGGACGGAGGCGGCCTCAGAGTCAAGGGGGAGGTGCGCGTCCGCGCTCTGACGTCGGGTTCCGACGGGAAGTATTTTTCGGTCGACTCATCGGCGCCCTTTGAGGAGAGGATCGACCCCGGCGCGGAGTTCTCTCCCGATGGAGACGCGGCCGGAGCCGCCTTCGCGCGGCTGGCGTCGCTCACCGTCGACGACGCCGGCGGCGGCAGGTTCGCCTGGACCGCGGAGTATGATATCGACGGCGAGATCTGGGAGACCGGCGACGGTGAGGCGGTGTGCGACGCCTTCTCGACGGCGTGCGCGGACGAGACGGAGTTCGTCGACGTGGACGCGGTGCGGTTCGCCGGAGGGATCGACGCCACTTTTTCGGCGGGGTCGTCCGTTCCGGCGCCGTCGGCGCGGAACAGAACGGTGGTGACGTCGTCCGGGAAGGTGACCGGATGCCGCGCCGAGGTGCGTGACGACGGAACGGTGGTCTTCACGGGGAACTGCACGGTGACGGCGGTCACGGCGGGAGACGGCGCCGCCTCGCCGGAGGAGGTGACGTTCCCGGTGAGGTACGAGAGAAGCGTGCCGGCTCTGGCGGGAGACGCGGGCTCGAATGGCGCGCCCGACGTGCGGTGGGTCATGAAGGTGATCTCGACCGGGGCGCGTCTCGACGGCGATAAGCTGTCGGCGGACGCGGAGATAGCCGTGGAGGCGTCGGTGACGGCGCGGGAGCGGATCCGCGCCGTGAGCGGAGTGATCCTGAAAAAGGACGAACCCGCGGAGACCGACGGAAACGTGATACGCCTCTATTACCCAGACGAAGGCGAGACAGCATGGGATATAGCAAAACGCTACCGCGTCAGTCCCGACTCCGTGTCGGGCGATAATCCGGTAGTTATTTCTTGACGTGGGAGCTTTTTGAAAAAAGCTCCCACACCCGCAAAAACTTTTCTGAAAGAGCCGCGAAATACTTCGCGGCTCGGGTTTTTTATCTCGCCGAAAGGCGTATATGAGTTATCCAATTTGGCACATCTTCCGTGTTTTTGGATACTTTCTTTGACTCGGCCATCAAAATTGATAACATAACGGCTCGGATACAACTTCGTAATGGTCTATATCTTCGTATGTATATCCATAGATAACAACATCCACCTCAAATCCTTTTTTTTGCCCGGGTGCTACATCCGGTGAAGTGGATTCAGAACCTATAAGGTCACCCTTTTTGTTGAACAAAAGAACATAAACGTAAACAAATCCGTCTTCATCGGTCGTGTTTTCGACAAACCCTTTCACGGTCGCACCGTTTCGACTTTCCGAAATAGATGTGTTAGTCACGTCAAGCCGTTGACGAGCTATTGTAGCTCTTGATACGTCGAAGTGAGGCTCAACGGTCACGCCGGTAGTATCATAGTCAACCGATGTTGCCATTCCGGTGATATATGAGGTCTCCCCTGGAGCAATAACAGTCGGGAACGTGTGTATGTATGATATGACATCAAGCAAGGATCCGTCTGGACTTATGACATCAAATTGATCTCCGTCCATATACAGGTTTACGTCACCGGTATTCTTTATACCATACTCAACTATAAGATATTTACTGCCGTATGAGGTTGTAGCCGGGCGTACTATCGCTTGAATTACATCACATTGTGCTTTGGGAGTTTCGATCGGTGTTTCTTTTTGCTTTTTTGTGGTGCTTTTCACATTTTCACGGGGAGTGTACGTATTTGGAGTAACATATGAATTGCCTGGTTTGTCGCATGACACGAGAATTACGGACAGCAGTACCAAAATGGCACACAACGTTTTTTTCATTTTCTTTCTCCTTTAATTGATTTAATGTTACATCGTCAGCTCAATAATTTATGACAATGCAGCGGCAAGCGATGATGATATGGCGTCGGCGGCAAGGTGTCGAATTAGTACGCATATAAGCACTACTATGATGCCGGATATGACGGCGGCGAGGAGTTTTCGCTTGCGGTTGCAAGATTCGATATACTGAAGATATTGGAATGACACGAGGGTTTCTCCGTTCAGTCCCCACTTCATTCGTGTAAAATAATAACAGATTCGAAATAAAAAATACCAAATTGATATTACAATTACCGAATCGATGCCTATAATTCCAAATAGCAATAAACTCATTGTCAATTTTCCTTTATTTTTTGTATGTTCTAAAAAATGGATCTATTTGTCGAAAAAAGCGGAACCCTTTCAGAATATACCTCTATATAAATATATACCTAATCAGATAGATTGTCAAGGGCGAATATATCTATTAGAATACATAGGGGTGATGAAAATGATCCGGATATGCCTTGACAAAACGCTGGAGCGGCTCGGGGTCAGCAGGTATGAGCTTGCCAAACGGACCGGGATCCAGTATCAGGTGATAGATAACTATTATAAAAACAAGGTCAAAAGATACGACGGTTTTGTCCTCGAAAGAATCTGCTCCGCGCTTGACTGCGACATCGGGGATGTGATCGAATATAACAAATAACGCACACCGTGTTCGGATCGGCGTGCGTTTTTTTGTCGAACAAATCTTTTAACAAAAGAAAAAATTTTTGTTCTTTTTAATGCTCCTTTAAGGTTTGTGTCTTATAATCGGAGGCGAAAGAGGAAAAACCTCTTCCGATCGGGCACGAAACCATAATCATAGTAAAGGAGATAAAGTCATGAAAAAACTGATTGCGATAATAGTTGCCCTCATCCTCGCCGCGGCGCTTGTGGCGTGCGGGAACAAGACTACCACTCAAACAAGCGAGCAGATATCGACATCCACCGGACAGGCGGTACTTGACGGGGATACGTCCGACGAGACCCTCCCGGAGGAGGCCGGAGATACGCCTCCTGGGGAGCCGGGAGAGGCACCTCCCGAGGAGTCCGGTGAAACGCCTCCTGATATGCCCGGCGGACAGGGCGGAGGTCCCGGAGGTCCCGGCTCGTCCGAGCGGATAAAGCGGGCTCGATCCCCCTTCCGACTTTTCTTTTAGTGCAGGTTTTCTCTTCTGTGACGAGAAAAAGTGCATCGGGGTCAGAGGATAATGGGACTGTCAAAAATGTTATACGGAATTAGCAGATGAGGCAATAACATCTCCCTACAAAATACCCCCGCGGAAGAGTAATTCTCCCGCGCATTTTTCTTCCCTTTTGCGGAAATATGTTGTATAATAAAGCGGAAAGAACTGATTATACTGAAAGGGACATAAAATGGCGTTCATAACTGACGATTTCCTGCTCACGACCGAGACCGCGCGGGCTCTGTACCACGGCGCGGCGGAGGGCCTGCCCATAATCGACTACCACTGCCACATCGACCCGGCGCAGATCGCCGCCGACGCGCATTTCGGCAACATCACCGAGGTCTGGCTCGGCGGCGACCACTACAAGTGGCGCCTCATCCGCTCGGACGGCGTCGGAGAGGACGAGATCACCGGCTCCGCGTCCGACCGCGAGAAGTTCGACCGCTTCTGCCGGGTGATCCCCAAGTGCATCGGCAACCCCATGTACCACTGGACCCACCTGGAGCTGAAAAGATACTTCGGCTTCGACGGGATCCTTTCTCCGGACACCGCGGACGAGGTGTGGGAGCTGACAAAGGAGAAGCTGAAGACCCTCTCCGTCAACGACGTCATCCGCCGGTCGAACGTGATGATGATCGGCACCACCGACGATCCGGCGGACTCGCTGGAGCACCACAAGGCCATCGCCGGAAGCTGCGTCTGCTCCGCGGCGGTGCTGCCGTCGTTCCGCCCCGATAAGGCGATCAACATAGACAAACCCGGCTTTTCCGACTATATCCGCCGCCTCTCCGGCGTGAGCGGAGTCACGATCGGCTGTCCCGACGACCTGAAGGCGGCCCTGTCGACGCGGCTGGATCTGTTCTGCTCTCTCGGGTGCCGCGCCAGCGATCACGGTCTCGACCGGATGGTCTGCGAGATCGCGGACGGGGGCAGTATCAGGGACACCTTCTCCCGCGCCATGGCGGGAGAGGAGATCGAACCCCGCGCCGCCGACGCGTTCAAGACCGATATGCTCCTGTTCCTCGGCGGGGAATACGCCCGGCGGGGCGTGGTGATGCAGCTCCACTACGGCGCACGGCGCAACGTGAACTCGAAAATGTTCTCGCGCCTCGGGCCGGACACGGGATTCGACTGCGTGTCCGTCACGGACGACGGCGCGGCGCTGGCATCGTTCCTCGACGAGCTTGACCGCCGCGGCTGCCTGCCGCGCACGGTCATATATTCGCTGAACCCCTCGGACAACGCCCTCATCGACACGGTCATCGGGTGCTTCCAGGGCGCGGGCGTGCCCGGCAAGATCCAGCACGGCGTCGCCTGGTGGTTCAACGACACGAAGGCGGGCATGACGGCTCACCTGAAGTCCCTGGCGGACCTGTCGGTGCTGGGGAACTTCATCGGGATGCTCACGGACTCCCGGTCGTTCCTGTCGTACACGCGCCACGAGTACTTCCGCCGGATACTGTGCGATCTGATCGGCGGCTGGGTCGAGGCGGGGGAGTACCCCGACGACAGGAAGACGCTCACGGAGCTGATCCGCGGGATCTGCTTTGAGAACGCAAAACGGTATTTCGATCTGTGACCGTATGACCTGCGGAGGCGATCATATAATTTGAAACGTCAAAATGACCGGCGTCCGCGTCGCCTGCATCGGCGGCGGGCTACCGCGGCAATAACAAAAAAAGTACAGGGCGCGGAATGATTTCCGCGCCCTTTTCAGAAAAGTTTCTCGGGGGAGCCCGCCGACCGCTGCCGGTGGCAGATGAAGTTTCTTTTTGATAATCGCCGCCTCACGGCGATTTCGGGCAAACAGGGAGGGGACGCCTTTTCAAAGACGCCCCCTCATATTTATTTATTTCTTCTTCTCGGGCGCGAGGATCTTATAGATCAGCGCCGCGATGACGCCGCCGACCAGCGGAGCGAGGATGAAGACCCAGACGTTCTTCAGCGCGTCGCCGCCTGCGAACAGAGCGGGACCGAAGCTGCGCGCCGGGTTCACGGACGTGCCGGTGAAATGGATGCCGATGATGTGGACCAGCGTCAGCGTCAGGCCGATGACGATGCCCGCCACCGCGCCGTTCTCCTTCTTGGAGGTGACTCCCAGGATCGCGAGAACGAAGACGCAGGTCAGGATCGCTTCGATGATGAGGGAAAGGACGATATTGCCGTCAAAGAGCGCGTTGGAGCCGAGGCCGCCGCCCGCTCCGCCGGGAACGAAGGGGATCAGAGCCGCCGCTCCGGCTATGGCGCCCGCGAACTGCGCGACGACGTAGCCGATAAAGTCACCGATACCCATTTTGCCGCTGACCAGCATTGCGATGGAGACCGCGGGGTTGATGTGGCAGCCGGAGACGTTGCCGATGGAGTACGCCATGGCCACGATCACGAGACCGAACGCAAGGGCTGTCATGAGATACCCGCCTTTTGTGTCACAGCCGACTACGCAGGCAGTCCCGCAGGCGAAAAACACGAGCACGAAGGTGCCGATGAATTCCGCAAGGTACTTTCTGAACGATTTCACTGATGTTTTCCTCCTTTGATTTGTTTTCGGCGCGGGGTCATACTCGCGCCGCCGTTATTTGCGTCCTCGCATAGGGAGGGCGTCTTCTACGTGGTCAATTTTAACATATCCCGCGCGGTTTTTCAAGGGAATTTGTGAAAAATAACGCCGAGGAGAAAAAAAGAGGAAGTCCGTCTCCCTCTGCTTGACAAAACAAACCGGAAAAAGTACAATTATTATATAGCTGAAACAGAAAAACGCGGCGACGGCGCCGCGCGGGAGGATATAAATTGACGAAACGTAAATTCACGGTCACCGGCATGAGCTGCTCCGCCTGCTCCGCTGCGGTGGAACGGGCTGCGCGCTCCGTTGAGGGCGTGACAGACGCGGCGGTGTCGCTTCTCACCGGGACCATGGTGACGGAATACGACGAGGGCGTCGCCTCGCCGGAGGCGATCTGCGCCGCCGTCAGCCGCGCCGGGTACTCCGCGACGCTCGGGACCCCGCGGCGGGAGGAGGACGACGGCGAATTCAAAAAACGGGTGCGGCGGCTCGTCATCTCCGCCGCGCTGTGCCTCGTTCTGATGTATATCACCATGGGTCACATGATAGGGCTGCCCTTGCCGCCGTTCATGGATCCCCACGGCGGCGGATGGGCGCCGGCGGTGAACGCGGCGGTACAGCTCGCCCTGACGCTGCCGGTGCTGATACTGAACGGACACTATTTCACCGACGGGGTGAAGGCCGTGCTGAACCGCGCCCCCAACATGAACACTCTCATCGCCACGGGTGCGGGCGCGTCGTTCATCTACGGGATCTTCGTCACCGTGCGGATATTCGTCGCGGCGGCGACGGGAGGCAAGGGACACGGCCTCACGGAACAGCTTTTCTTTGAATCTGCCGCCATGATCCCGGTGCTGATCTCCCTCGGGAAGACCCTGGAGGGCAGGGAAAACCGCAGGACCACCCGGGCGGTGACGGCGCTGCTGGAGCTTGCGCCGAAGACGGCGGAGATCGAGCGTGACGGCGGTATCGTCACCGTCTCCGCGGACCTCATCGAGCCGGGAGACGTGGTGCTTATCCGCGCCGGAGGCGGCGTGCCCTGCGACGGAGTCGTGATCTCGGGGACCGGCTCCTGCGACGAGGCGGTCATCACCGGCGAGAGCGTCCCCGTCGAGAAAGAGACCGGCTCCGCGCTGGCGGCGGGATCGGTGCTGACGTCCGGATTCGTCCGGATGAAGGCCACCCGGACCGGTGAGGAGACCACCGTGGCGCGGGTCGCCGCGCTGGTGGAGGAGGCGTCGTCCTCCAAGGCGCCGGTGCAGCGGCTTGCTGACAAAATCAGCGGTATATTCGTGCCCGTGGTGGTGCTTATCGCCGTTGTGACGCTGATCGTGTGGCTCGTCGCAGGTGCGGGACTCAGCCGGGCGGTGAGATTCGCCGTGTGCGTGCTTGTGATCTCCTGTCCCTGTGCTCTGGGGCTGGCGACGCCCACCGCCGTCATGTGCGGCGTGGGGAGCGGCGCGCGCCACGGGATCCTGATAAAATCGGCGGAAGCGCTGGAGACTCTCGGCCGCGCCGAGGTGATACTGACGGACAAGACGGGAACGCTGACCGAGGGCAAAATGGAGGTGACGGACGTGATCTCCGCCTCGGGAGACGGAGGGGAGCTTCTCTCCGCCGCGGCGGCGCTTGAGAAAAAGAGCGAGCATCCCATCGGCCGCGCCGTCGTGACGTACGCGGAGGATCGCGGCGTCAAGATCCCGGAAGCGGAGGACTACGTCGCCCACGGAGGCGGCGGAGTGGAGGGTCTGATCCGCGGAGCCCGGTATTGCGCCGGGAATCTGAAGTTCGTCGGCTGCGCCTTGACGGAAGATATGGAGAAAACGGCGGAAAATCTCGCCGCCGAGGGGAAAACCCCGGTGTTCGTCTCGCGTGACGGCGGGATCGCCGGGATCATCGCTCTGCGTGACCGGATAAAGCCCACCAGCCGCGAGGCGGTGGAGGAAATGCGCGCCCTCGGGTGCACGGTTATGATGCTGACCGGCGACAACGCGGTCACCGCGGAGGCGGCGGGGCGCGAGCTGGGGATCGGCAAGGACGACGTGATCGCCTCGGTGAAGCCCGACGGGAAGGACGAAGCCGTGTCCGCCGTAATGAGCGGCGAGGCGGCGGGCGACGGCCGCAGGCGGGTGACGGTGATGATCGGCGACGGAGTCAACGACGCGCCCTCTCTTGCGCGTGCGGACGTGGGTATCGCCGTGGGAGCCGGCACCGACGTGGCGATAGAGTCCGCGGACGCGGTCCTGGTGAGGAACGACCTGCGGGACGCGTCCTCGGCGGTGATGCTGAGCCGGGACGTGATGCGGATCGTGAAACAGAATCTCATGTGGGCGTTCTTCTACAACGTGCTCTGCATCCCCCTGGCGGCGGGCGTTCTGTATCCGCCCTTCGGGCTCTCTCTGACGCCCATGATCGCGGCGGCGGCCATGTCGCTGTCCAGCATCACCGTGGTGTCGAACGCCCTGCGGCTGACCCGGTGGACGCCGGAGCGGGCGCGGCGGAAAATGAAGGAAAAACAATAAACGGAGGTATATATCATGCTGTTCGGAAAGAAAAAAGACGTGGATCTGAGGATCGACGGGATGCACTGCGAAAAGTGCGTCGCCCGGGTGACCGACGCGCTGAAAGCACTCGGTTGTAAGGCGGACGTGTCTCTCGCGGAGGGACTGGCAAAGGTGAAATGCCCCGCGAAGATCCCCGTGGACAAGCTCATCGAAGCCGTGTCCGCCCTGGGATACACCGCAACGGTGAAATAAACGCGGGGGACTTTTGAAAAAGTCCCCCACACCCCTCAAAACTTTTCAGAAAAGGCGCGAAATACTTCGCGCCTGACTTTTTTGCTCATTAACAATTCTTTTCAAACGCTCTCCGATAACGAAAATGCGATGATGTGAGAAGCAGATGTTTACAACTGACCCCTTTAGTATTCGAACATATCGCGGGATGGGAGAGTTTGATTCACCCGGGACATACCGCGAACGGGGGGTGAAGGGGGGAGCGAGATCCGCCCGCGAGGGGGCCGTCGGGACTGTGTCCCGGCTCGTCCGAGCGGATA
>JAFWWR010000080.1 GCA_017518025.1 Clostridia bacterium | reverse complement strand
TGCATTTCTCTGTGTTTTGTGAAACCTTCGGCAAGAATTTGATTGACTTGCGAAACAAGTTTGCCATCAACCCCGACCATAAGAAGCATTATATTGAGTAAAAACGTAAACTTAGCTGAAAACCTTGAAATTTAAGGAAAAATCGTTTATAATACCTATATACCACTTGTTATTATCCACGATGTTACTATTCTTGTTATCAACCTCGATAACAAAATGATAATAGGAGCTTTTTAAGTCAGGATAATACGAATACATTAGATAATCAAGAGGATACGAAGCAATAATCACTAAACGAAATGTGTTAAGTTAAGCTTCATAAGAAGAGTGGGAGTGAGCCGCTTCGCAAGGCCCCGCGCCGTTCATTGACGAGGCGGCCGCCTCCCCGTTGCCTCCGCTTTTGACGGTATTATTACAAAAGGGTGACGGTCGGTCGGTATTTATCGGATGATCGGACGCGTCAGTTTTGAAAAATCCCCTTTGCTTTACGAAAAAACCGCGACAAAAACCCGCCGGAGATCCGACGATCTCCGGCGGGCTTTTTTTGCTGTTGAGACTGTATCAGCCCGCAAATTCGCGGTACAGGAACGTCACGCACTGGGCTCTGGTGCAGGAACCGTTGGGATCAAAGGTTGTCGCGGTGACGCCGTTGGTTATTCCCTTCTCCACCGCCCAGAGAACTGCTTTGAAGTAGAACGCCTTAGACCGGACGTCCGAGAACGGATTGTTCATGCTCTTCGGCTCCTCGCTTCCTTCCATTCTCCAGAGGAACGTGACCACCTGGCTTCGGCTGCACTTTGCGTTCGGGCTGAACGTCGTCGCCGAGGTGCCGGCGGTGATGCCGTTCTCCACCGCCCAGAGGACCGCCTTGTAGTAGAAGGCGTTCTCCTTCGCATCCTTGAACGGATTTGCGGTGGTGGTCGGCTCGGGCTGGCCCATGGTCCTCCAGAGGAACGTGACGAACTGGGCCCTTGTGCATTCGGTGTCAGGGCTGAAGGTCGTGGGCGTAAGGCCCAGAGTGACCTTGTTGATCACGGCCCAGTCTATCGGGATGTGTGCGAAGCTGCTTGCCGCAGGGCGGTCCGTGAAGACGTTGCTCGGGCAGGTGGGTCCTCCGTCGCATCCCACGGCGGGGATCACGATCTCATAGACCGCCTCTCCGAAGGCCTCGTTCGTGAACGTGCCCACGTAGCGTCCCGCTCCCTCTTCCTTGAAGGTGGAGGGCTTGGTGAGGATGAAGTTGGTCGACACGGTCTCCGTCTCGATGTGAGTCTCGTCGAGGGTGCAGGTGCGGGTCGCCGTGACCTTCGAGTAATCGTCGTTCCAGGTGTAGACCACCTCGCTCCACGTTCCCTCGGGATGAGCCACGGTGATTTTCAGGGGCTCCGCGAGCCGTTTGCCGGTGCTGTCCTTGACGTGGAGCTCGTATTTCCCTTCCTTCAGGCTGTCGAATACGACGGGGGCGGTCCCCGCGCTCACAAAGTCGCCGTCTGCGGGCGCTTCTCCCTCGCCGACGAGGGCGACGGAGTACGCCGTGAGATAAACGTTGTTTGCGACGTTGCTGAGCGACGTATCGTACGCGCCGCCGCGGATCTTCGACGGATCCACGGTGACCGTTCCGCGGCTCTTGCCGCCGGCGCAGGAGAACGCCTCGGCGACGAACTTGTCGCCCACCGCAACGGGCACTTCGTGATCGACCGTCTCGGTGACTGTGTTGCCGGAGTCGTCGGTGACGGAGATCACGTACCTGCCGCCGAGAGGAGCCGGGAACGAGCCGGAATAGAGCGATCCGCTGACGGGTATCGGGTACCCGTTCACGGTGAGAGCCCGGAGCTCGCCGTTATCCGACGCGGTGATCCCGATGTATTCGCCGTCATCGGTGACCGACAAGGTCGGCGAAAGCTCCGCGGGATCCGTCAGTTCAAGATTCGAGAGTTTCACGAACGCTCGGCACCACGTGCCGTCGTCGCGGTCGACGCGGACCATGTAGCAGCCGTTTGCCACGGCGCGCCAGAGGCCGTCTCCGTCCTTTGCAAGTGCGGCGTCGGACATTTCGCCGTCGTAGAAGATGTAGGCGCTGTCCGCCTCGTTTGCTCCGAGGGTGTACGCCGATCTGAGCCACGGCGCAGATGACAGCGTGCCCGACGTGGCGACGGGAGACCCGTTTCCGTCCACAAAGGCGAGATCCGACCGCTTGAGATCCGGCGCGGTGGCAATGGCTCCGACCGACAGAACGTCGTTGAACCAGTTGACCGCAAACATATTTCCGGACGTGTTGCCCGCCTCGTCAAAGGCGCGGACGCTGTAGATGCCGTTCTTCGAGAACAAGTAGTCGAAGTACCACAGTCCTTCGTCGAGCTTGACGAGCTTCGGCGAGGTGCTTTCAGAGAGGATCTGACCGTTGAACATCACGGTCTGCAGTCCTGCTCCGTCGATCACGTAACAGGTCATGGGAACGCTCTCGCCGTTCATGACGGACGCGGTTTCCGGGAAACTCCGGTTCCAGAAGATCTGCGGCGAATCCGGGTCGGTGGGCACCACCGGGTCGGTGGAGTAGGTCGGCACGTAGCGGTCGATCCTGGTACCCTTCTTCGCCTTGATGGTGACGGTGTGCTTCAGGCCGCCGTCGTTTTCGAAGTCGATCTCGACGGGAGACGAGGTGTATTTATCGGACGACTGATGTCCGGGCATGGTAGAGGTGATCTCGATCTCGCCCATGAAGTAGACCCTGATCTTGGTCGCGACCGTATCGAACTTCAGGTACGCGCCGTCGCGGTTGCAGAGCGACAGGTCGTTGTTCATGGGGATCTCGCTTGCATCCCCGCCTTCCCATCCGAGCTCGACGCCCTTGGTGAGGAAGAGCCAGCCGGGATTCGACGCTTCCGCCGCGTACAGATCGGTCTTGTTTCCGTTCGGTTCATAGAACGTGAAGGTGGCGTCGTCGCGGAAGATGTTCACGCCGTCCGCCATGGTGCTCACCGTGTATGCGACGGCCGCGATGGTGTTGGTGGACGTGTCCTTGAGTTCCAGGATACCCGTGGGCACCTCCTGGTTCCTGATCATCTCCTGGGCCCTCGCGTTGGGAGCCGCCACGATGACCTGACGCGCGGGATCGTAGTAACAGATACCCATTCTGGGCTCCCAGCCGTCCGTTCCGTCGCTGACCTCGGAGAGTATCAGTTCGGGATTGCTGCTCGTCGCCTTGAAGCTGACAGGCAGGTTCAGAGTCGTTCCGAGGGCGACGTTGATGTGGGACGGCATCTCAAACACGGTGCTGTGCTTGAACGTCTTCTCCACCATGTTGTTCATGCTGTTGTACTCGTCGTGATCGGAGGTGTAAACGCCGTAGTGTACGTCGGGAGTATCGGCGCCGGAGTAGACCTCTGCTTTCAGGTGGAGACCGCTCAGATCCTTCAGAGTGACGAAGCATGACACCGGCACGTGAAGTTCCGCCGTCACGGTGCGGTAACAGTTCGGTTCGAGGAAGGTTTTGCCGCCCTCATCGCGGAGTGCGTAAACTCCGAGGGAGTAGTTCTCCGTAACAACAACACTCCTCCTCGACCGCTGGGGCGACGTTACAAATTTGCTTCCCGTGATGTCGATGGGATAAAAGCTGGTTCCGAGTTCGCCCTCGATTCCGGTGTCGTAACTGAACTGGATGAAAGTCTCGTCCGCAGTCGCAGAGCCGTTGTTGACCACGGTGGCTGTGAGATCGAATATCGCCTGCGTCCCGTCCTCGGAGAAACCGGTGAAGGTCATGTCAAAGTCGCCGAAACTGAGTTCGGGTTTGTTCTCGACCACAAGGAGGTCGGGGATGACGCCGTGGAACGCGCCCTCTGCAAAGTATTCGGGATCCTCGGCTACGTCCAGATAGATAGCCGCGCCCGCGGGAATATTCGCCTTGAGTTCGGCGCTCTCAAACGCCAGACGCATCGACTGGCCGGAAGGCAGAGACGACGTCAGTTTCCACGACGCGAGCTCCACGTCCTGATCCGTGCCGTTGACCATAAGGCTGACCGTCATGGGGTTCGCGTCGGAGGCGCGGATGGCGGACGTTCCGGTGTTGGTGAAGCTCACTTCGCCTATTATCCGGCTTCCGGCGGTGAAGTCGTAGTTTGCAAGTCCGAGGCGGCCTTCTCCCACCGCCTGTTCGCCCGCGCCGAACGCGATGGCGTAGAACGAGAGCTCGCTTACACCGTCGGGAACGGTAGTCGTGATGTTTTCCCTTGCGCCGTGGAAATCGAAGGTATCGTACTTCAGAGGAACGAAGCTTCCCTCCGTGAGGATCATCAGCTGTCTCTTCGGCGTACCTTCGTCGTCCACCTCTCTGGTGGCGATCTGCAGGTTCGAGAACGTCAGTTTATCGAGGGAGCCGGTGTGGTGGCCGCCGGTCACAAGCTCGCCGAGGTACGCCTTTTCGGAGTCCTCTCCGTCCATGTCGTACGTGATGCGGTCCTCATAGATCTGCAGGTTCCTCATGGCAAGGATCGTGGGGCTGCCCCAGGTGCCGACGTTCTTGTCCCACCATGCGATGTAGATGGCGTTGGACAGGCTGTCCGCCACGGGAGCGGTGTACGCCACGGCGAGACTGTAGTCGTCGGAGCCGATGCACACGTCCGTGCCGGTGGCCTCGCTGAAGATGGGGATCAGGGTCGCTCCGCCGGTTCCGGCAAGGATGCCCTCCATCTCGGCCTGCTTCAGGAGCCAGGTGTTGCCGCTCATCTCGAACAGCGCGAGGGTCTGCGCTCCTTTACCGTCGATGTCGGCGGTCACGAAGCGGAGGTTGGAGTAGTACGGATCCACGTCTTCGGTCACAAGCTCGCCCTTCACGTAGAGTCCGTCCTTCAGGTATACGGAATCGATCGTGTCTTCGGTGCATCCGTCGAAATCGATAGCCGTCTGGATCAGTTTCGCGGGACCGAAGCCGTTCCCGTCGAGGGAGCGCAGGTAGAGCCGGCGGATCGTGCCGCGCTCAGTGTTGCTGCCGACGTCGTCGAGGCCTACGGTCACCGAAATATCGTTCGTTTCGTTGAAATACGCGATCTGGGAGGTGGTATAGAGCAGTACCGTGCGTCCGCCGAGGTTCACGGTCTCCATATTCTCCACGAATTCGTTTTCGAGGGTGGCGGAAGCGCCGCCGGAGCTCTTGAGCGTCGTGGAAGAGCCGTAAAGGTCGTTGAGCGCGGACTGGGTCGCCCAGAAGAACACCGCGTTCGCGTATTCAGCGTTCTGAGTCGTTATATTTGTCAGTTCATCCTCGGTAATGCCATCGTTCTTCGCTATGATCCACTTCTTGAGGATCGCGTTGGCGCTGTCTCCGCTGCCCTCGGAGGACACCCATACGGCGGGCGTTCCCTCTCCGGACGGGAGGTAAGCGTAGCCGTCCGAGCCGTCGAGCACAGTCGCCTCGCTCTGAGTCGCTCCGGGCGCGAGGGATACGACGCGTTCTTTCACAACGTACGCGCCGTCCTCTTCCGTGTCGCCCTCGCTGACCCAGACGACGCGGATGCCGCCGGACACGGCGGAAACGCTGTAGTCGAGGTCCGTCGTCCCGTCGTTATCGAGGACCAGATACTTGACCTTCGCCGTCTCGTCAACGGGGTTGACAAGGCCGGAATTCTTGGTGAAGTTGCCGGTCATGACGACGCGGCTGAGCACCAGCTGAGGCGCTCCGTCAAGCATCTGCTGATAGACGATGTAGCACTCCCCGCCCGCCTCGACGAGCTTGTAGTCGTAACCCGTGGCAAGACCGCCGGCGAGTTTTCTCGCGTCACCGGAGGTGTTGTATCCGGAAAGCTGGAAGTCGGCTGTTCCGGTGGGATCGATGGCCCTTGTCTCGGAGCCGGGAGAGTAAATCTTCTGAGTCGAGGAGACGTCGACGGGTCCGCTGACGTGGACGAGGCTCTGAGGCACCGTCCTGGCGCTGAGGATCGTCGTTCCGGATGAGTTGCCGCCGTTTTCCTCTTCTTTCTTCGGCACCTCGAAGCGGTCGATCTTGGATTTTCTCTCCGCCGTGATCGTTATCTGCGCCGGGTTGCTTTCGGATGCGTTGAGGGTGAGTTTCGCCGGAGACTTGGTATAAACCTTGCCCGTATCGGACGGGCCGGTGGAGATCTTCACCGAGCCGTCGAAGTAGACGTGGATCTCCTTTTCGGAGGTGCTGAACGTCACCTTGGCTCCGGCCTTTCTCGCCACGCTGAGGTCGCCGTTCATGGGGATCTCGCCCTTGAACACGCCGCCCTTCCAGCGGAACGCGGAGACGCCCTCGGAGAAGGACCAGTCCTGATTCACGTCTTCCTTGTCCTCGGTATTGGTGACCGATCCGTCGGCGTTATAGAAGACGCATCCCTCGTTGTCCTTGAAAATATTGAATCCCGTCGGCGGTTCGGGCTCGCCGGGCAGGGATTTGCCGTCCGCGGAAGTGTACGTCTGCTTCTCCCAGAGGGTTTTTTCTCCGTTTGCGGCGGTGGCGGAAATGTTCCAGTCGAAGTAACCGCCCGTGCCGTGCTGCGCTCCTTCAACGCCGATGGCGACAACGTCCATTGAGTAGTTGAAGAACAGCAGGGTCGCGTTGAATCCGACGGCCAGAGACCACTCGAAGCCGGAGATGTAGAATCCCTCGTACTGATCCGTATCTTCAAGGTAGCCGCCCATGGTCATGGAGATGGCGACACTGGTCTTGACAAAGAGTTCGAACTTCGCCAGCTCGATGCCGACGCCCACGCCGGCTTCAAGGCTCAGTCCGGGAGAAATGGTCAGTCCGTCGAACACCACGTGACTGGTGGCGCCGATGACCGGCTTCAGCTCGGACGCCGTGACGGTCGGACCCTTTCTCGGGGTCAGTTTTACGTAAACGACCTTGTTGTACGCTTTGTAGAGGACTTCTTTCTGTCCGCCGTCGCCGATAAGCACGCCGGAGGTCAGCGCTTTCCCGGTGCAGTCGGCGTTGTCATAGACCTCCATGAACACCTTGCCCGTCAGCGTCAGGTGGAAGCCCCGGGCGGTGTTGTAGTCTGCCGGTTTGCCTGTTTCGCTGTCGACCGCCTTCTTGCGCATGTCGAGAGCGAAGACCACAGGTTTGCCCTTGCTGAGGCCGCTGAGCGATCCCTGCTCAAAGGAGGTGATCTCGTTGCCTTCCTTTGCCTCCCGGATGACCGAGAGGGAGACCTTGACCTCCACCTCGATGCCGAACTTCACGTAAACGTAGATTATCGGGCAGGGGGTGAACCGGTGCTGGACCGTAAATTCGACGCCCAGCGTGGCCGCAAGTCCCGCGGACTTGAAGTAGTGGCAGTTGTCGATGGGATTGTACTCGAACATGATGGAGATCTGCACCGTGAAGGAGACCTCGACGGACGTCGCCGTCGTGTTTCCGTTCTTGGCGTTCTTCAGACTGTCGTCCTCGAAGGCTCCGTCCATGAATTTTTTGACGGAACCCTTCTTCGGACTGGTCAGCGCCTTGCAGAACTCCTTGAGAGTCGCCATGCCGCCGTTCGCTTCTTTGAAGCCGTGCTTGAACCCGCCTTCCGGTTCCTCGGTGGGCGGAGCGTTGGTGTCGGTCTTCTTCGAGAGCGTCAGCTCCTTGTTCTTGGGGTCAGTGTTCTTGGGATCCCAGTCTTTCTTGTAGATGGTTTCCGTCGTCGTCTCGTAGGTCTTCTTACCGTCCTTGTCGGTGGTCTCGATGGTGGTGACGCGCGTTTTCACGCTGTCGTTGTTAGGCTCGCCGTCCATGGTGACGGTGGTCTTGACCGTCTTGTCTTTTTCCTGCTTGACAGTCTCTTTGATGTCGTGACCTTCTTCGTCCTTACGGGTAGTCGTGACGGTCCCGTCGGGATCGGTCTGGGTCTTCTGTGACCCGGTGTAGGAGGTGTCCTCGTACTGATATACGGGGATACCGATGGCGAAGCCGACCTCGTACCCGTCCATGATGAGGGTGGCGTAGTCGCCCAGCTCAAGCTCCAGGGAAGGAAGCTCGACGCCGAGATCAGGCTCGAACTCCTCGTTGCCCACGTCGCTGCCGGGGCCCGTTCCTCCGGTTCCTCCCGCGTCGCCTCCGCTGCTCAGTCCGAGCAGTTCGTCGGGGGCCGGAGTTGAACCGACGGTGCCCATCTTAATGGTCTCGGGCTTGATGTCATCGAGAGAATCGATGTTGTTGCCGGCGCGGGTCGGAGTGGAAGACTTGACCTGCTCCTGGACGCCTATGGCGAAAGTGGTGCGTCCGGCAAAGGAGCCGAGACTTGCGTTGACGTTTTCCTTTCCGTCGTCGGAATAAGTATAGGTGCCGTCCGCGTTCATCCCGGGATTCTCTCCCGCGATGGACACGGCTCCGCCCGTGATGTTGTCGTTGTCGACTATGGGCGTGGGATTATCGAAGGGGACGAGAAGTTGTCCCGTGTAATCGGGCGCCCACGTGTAAGTCGTTTCGGTCTCGGTGTCGACGATCTTGGTCTTTTCCGGATCCATCGTGCCCACCGTCTCGGAGATCATGCGTTTTTCGCCCACGTCTCCGCCGAGAGGAATGTCGATGTAGGTCTTCGCGGTAGCGCCCGCCCCGTACATGGGATGGTTGTCCGCGTTGAAGGACCGGACGTAACGATAACTGCGCTGTTCATCCGTGAGTTCCGCCGCCTGGTCGGGATCGGTGATTGCGCTGAGGAACGCCGGGAGGAGCTGCGCCTTGGCGTTCACGTCGGCGCCCGCCGGCACTTTGAACGCTCTCGGGCGCATGGACAGATAGACCTTGAAGTAGTGCTGATGAACGACTTCGTTTTCGTCCTTGATCGCTTTGAAGAACGAATCGGAGTAGTCTCCGTCCACGATGGCGACGAAGTCGTCGATGGTTTTTTTATCAGAGTCCGTGTCGAGAACGAAAACCTCGTCCTCGTCGTCCCAGACGCCGTCGATGATCCCGTTGCCGTTCCTGTCGTAATATACCTCCACATGGTCGATAAACACCTCCATGGGGCTCACCGCGTCAAGGTATGCCGAATCGTAGAAGGTGAAGTGGAGCGTACCTGCGCTCAGATCGCCGGCGAGGATCGGAATATCCTGGTTGCCTGCGTACGCGCGGCTGTTGTACAGGATGACGTCGTCGGCGTCCTGGTTGAAATTGATGGACTGAACGTTAAACAAGGCGGAATTGGTCGTATACGTTCCGTTGGACCCGGTGAACGTGCAGCTGTTGAGCGGCAGCGCCGTAGTGTTATCCGAATGGAAGTATTTGCCGTTCGTCGGGACGGGAACGCTGCTGCTGTAGGTGAGCGCCGCGGTCTGAGCGACCGGACCTCTTCCGAGGAAGGAATCCCACACTTCCCCGTACTTTGCGGTGTTTATGTTGACTCCGTCTTCAAGTCGCGGAGTAGAGGGAGCAATGTCGACCTCCAGCTTCTGCGTCCGGTTGAGGATGATGTTCAGCTGATACGTATCCGTGAGGCAGCTTCTTTGCATGCCGTCCCAGAACATCTCCACGTACCAGATCTGCGAGTCCGCAGACTGGCGGGTCACGACGCCGACCTTTTCGCCCCTCTGATTGGTGATGAACAGGCCGCCGTCGGGTATCGCGAAGCCCGAGATCTTGCTCGCGTCGATTTTGATCTTTGATCCGACGTAGAGGTTGCCGCTCATGGAAACGCCGCCGGCTCCTTCGACGATGGAGATCTCCGGGGTGAGAGTCCCGTAGAGCTGGCTCGACGGATTGATCGCGGTGTAGCTTCCCGCCTCGTCCGAGTCGTTTGCCGTGTAAAGAACGATCTTTATGCCGTGCGCATTAGTATCGGAGTTGGAGTTTTTCGGATAGTGAGTCGTTTCGAATTCGCGCCGCGCGAAAGCCAAGGTCAGCACGTCGATGGCGGTGTGAGTCCCGTTGCTGCAAGTCTGACCCCAGGATCCTTCTTCGTCCTTCCACTGGGTCCGCATGGCGAAATCGATATCCATCTGGGCGAGTCTGCCCCAATCAAGGGGCACTTCGACGACGTTGTTGTAACCCGCCCACTGGTCCTTATTTCTATCCGCGCCGAATTCCGCGCCGCTGACGAGTCCGTTTGAGCCGTACACGCCTTTGCTGTACCAGTAGTACCTGCGATCAGTCTTCCCGTACACCTCGTACTTCGTCATCATCTCGTCTATCCCGCTCGTATTGCTGACGGACCAGAAACTGATCATCGGTCTGAGCCATTTATCCGTTCCGGTCACTTCTTTCACTCCCACTTCGGAAAGGTGGGTCGCGAAGAGATATCCCCAGTATAGCGTGCCCGCCTTGGCGAGGACGAGTTGCGCCTGGCTGTTGAAGTTGGCGGAGATCCTCAGGTATTTCGGCACGGTCCATTCCTCGCCGTAGATATCCGTGTACTTGAAGTTGGACATATCATTGACGAGGATCTCTCCGCCGTTGTTGTTGGACGCCGTCGCCGTCATCCGGCTGGTGATTTTATTCCTGTAGTGCTGCGTATCCTTCGCGTCGAGCCCTTCCGACGGGAACGAGCCGATAGCCAACTCCCAGTC
>JAFWWR010000079.1 GCA_017518025.1 Clostridia bacterium | reverse complement strand
TATTCCGAGTTCCTTCGCAAGTCTTTCGTTGATGGTCATTTTTTCTCCCCCGTTCTGTCCGTTTCGTCTGTTACGCCCGCCGCATCACGCAGCGCCTTTACCTCACCCTCCGTGAGATAGCGCCATTCGCCCGGCCCGAGAGCCGGATCCAGCTCCAGCGGACCGAACTTCGTCCGTTTCAGGTACGTGACCTCGCTTCCGGCGGCGTGTACCATCCGCTTGATCTGATGGTACTTCCCCTCGGTCACGGCGATCCGTCCGGCAGCGCCTCCGTCAATGGACTCCGTCCTCGCGGGGCGGGCGGTGAAGTCCCCGAGATCGGGCCCCGATCTCAAAATATCAAATCCCTCCGCCGTCAGAGGCGGGTCGCACTCGAAAAAATACTCCTTCTCCACGTGACGGCGCGGCGACAGCAGAAGATGGCCGAGCGCTCCGTCGTCCGTTATGAGAAGCAGGCCCTCCGTGTCCGCGTCAAGCCGTCCGCAGGGGAACAGACCCGGCCGCCCCTCCTCGTCCCCGAGGAGAGTCATGACCGTCTTTCCCTTTTCGGTGGAGCTGACGAACCCCGCCGGCTTGTTCAGCATGATATAGGTGTTCCGCCGCCAGAGGATCCGCCGCCCGTCGGCGGCGACGGCGTCCGCCTCGGGATCCACGCGGAAGTCCGCCTGCCTGACGGTCTCCCCGTTTACCGTGACGAGGCCCCGCCGGATGATCCCGGCCGCCTCCCGCCGGCTCATCCGGCCGTCGGAGGTGATGAATTTGTCCAGTCTCACCGAAGGACCTCCTCCCAGTCAGTACGTGGGGCTGTCCAGCCGCCAGCCGTCCTTCGTCAGTTTCAGCGAGATCTCGATCTTTTCCGCCTCCTTGCCGTCCACAAACGACTTGACGGAGACCGCCGCCTCGTTTCCGCGGTTCCTCACCACGGAAATGTGCTCCAGATCATACGTCCTCCCCAGAGGCAGGACCTCGTGATCCGCAAGCTTTCTCACGCCGAGATATCCCGCCGCGGTGTCCATGTACCGGGCGTAGGACACGGCGTCGTTGCGCACCGTATCGTCCCCTCCCACTGTCACCGAAAAGCCGGAGAACGCCATGTCGAACAGCGGCGTCGCGTATTCCTCGGTGTAGACCTGGAGGGTCTTTTCCCGTATGTCGTCGATACGGGCGTACCCGCTCTTCGGCGAGACCATGTAGTAGGTCATGTCGTCGCCGCTTTCGGGGTCAATGGACGGCGCGGGAACGGCGTACCCCGGGAAGGTGGAGGCGTATTCGTCCTCCTCCGCCCGCGGCAGTCCCTCGCCGAAGAAGATCTCGTTTATCTCGTAGGATCTTTCGATCAGCTCCGCCGCCGCCTTCTTTATCTCCTCCTCGTCGTGCTTCCCGCAGGAGAAGAGAGCCGCCGCGGCAAGCGCCGCAACGCAAATAACGGCGGCGATCCTCAGAATTTTTCTCACTTTTATCCTCTTTTACTCATGTATTCGTCGATGGAATCGGCGAGAGAGTCGACGTATTCCTTCCGCCATTCCTCATCGAACAGCAGCTTCGCGTCGTCGGGGTTTGTGGAGTAAGCCATCTCCACCAGCACCGACGGCATCTCCGTCCATTTCGTCACGATGTAGGAGTCGGACCACACGGTCCCGTCGCGCCTGACCCGCACGCCGAAATCGGACCTGACGTGCTCCTCGATGATGGTCGCCAGAAGCTCCGACGGCGCGGCGCATCCGTTGTCGACGCAGTGGTATATCTCCGTTCCGCGCACCTCCTCCGCCGACGGCAGGGAGTTCACGTGGAGCGAGATCATCAGCGCGAAGGGCGTGTC
>JAFWWR010000078.1 GCA_017518025.1 Clostridia bacterium | reverse complement strand
GGCTCTTCTCGATTTCCCGATGCTGGAGCGGCTGTGGATCGAGAACACGGGCGTGTCGGCGGCGGACATCCAGCTTCTGAAGGACACGTATCCCAATGCGAACGTCACCAATATCGGCTGGGGATCGGTGGACCAGGGTTGGAGATGGCACCCCAGATATGACGCGATGATCGATATGTACCATAAGACGGATTACATCAGCGAGGAGTTCAGCAAATACGACTCCGCGGATTAATATGATACAGGCAGGCCATTGGCCTGCCTGTTGTGTTGTGGGGGCATGCGGACTTTATCCGGCCGCTTTCCGCGCGTAATTATCTATTACGTCTATCATGTCCTGCCTGCTGAATATTGTTCTGACCTCGTCCATGTCGACGGTCCTTCCGGACAGGATCCCCTGTACCAGAACTTCCGCCCACATGACTTCAAGCAACGCGGGATCCTTTATATCATCGCGCAGATCGATGTTCATTTTGCTGTTGATCCCATCTATCATGCCTGTATAGAAGGTGCAGTTTTCTCCGAAACACCTTTTAAGATCCTCAATATGCTCGAATCCCAAAACTACGTCTTCGACTCTCATAAGTTTTCTGTCTTTCTTTACAAAAACTCCTCCGTTAAGTAATTTGTCTGCGGTGGTATCGAGAATGTCGCACAGGTCTGTCAGCAAACCCGTGTCGGGAAGTGTTTCTCCGTTTTCCCATTTCGATACCGCCTGAAAAGAAACACTCAGTTTCTCCGCAAGGTCTTTTTGCGTCAGGCCTTTTGTTTTTCGCAGAGTTTTAATGTAGTTTCCGATTTTCAGCGCGTCCATTTGTTTTCTCCTTTCCGTTAACCCCCCGCTTCGTGTCCATTATAACCCGTCTTTCCGATTCAAGCAATAACTGAATAGTTGAAATAATTCCCTCGCAAGTTGAATTCGTGATTTGCATGAAAAAAGAACCCCCGGAGCGTTGAAAAGCGCTCCGGGGGTCCCTGTCAACGGACGGGACAAAAACCGTTTTTACATTGCGTATTCACCGATCCTGTCTTCGATCAAAATGAAATCTTTCCCGTTTACTTTGATTGCCGGGTTGTTCTTCACCCGCTCGAAGAATCCCCCGCCGTATGCGGGATTCTCCTTGACGGAATCGGGAGTTTCATACCATCTTATCAGGATAAGACGGCTGTCGCGGTCAATATATTTCTCGGTCAGATAATCACCGTGGTTGTTCATGACTCGGACTGTGTCGAACCTGCGCGAGCCCACGGACACCGAGTAGACTCCCATCGTGTATCTCAAATTGTTTTCCGCGAGGCGGATTTCGCCATTGTTTTCCTCTCCCGGGTTTTCTTTAAGAACAGCGGGTATACCGTGTATTTTGTCCTTCCCGTTTACCATAACGTCGAATTCCTCATCAAGGAACGTCTCGACGATTGTGGGATATTCCTCGTCTCCGTCAGATTTTACCGTTCCGAGAATACGGATGAACTCGTCCGTCATCTGAGTGAACCAGATCGCCTCGTTTTTATACATTTTGTCTTCTTTGACGTTGAAGGTGTCCCGGCAGATCTTTACACAGTCGGCGCCGTGAACAAGCGCCTTTTTCTGCACGTGGAACTCCGAAACGATAGCCAGCTTTTTGTCGGGATAACGGTAGGTCGCCTCGGCGGATCGGTTTCCGATCACCGGAACGATGAAATCCTCGTCGTCCAGTCTGATAGCGAAAACCGGCTCGGTAGTTTTGACGATAGACAGGGAGGGCATCTCTCGAGGAAAATCGTGAGTATATTTGTTCTCCATTTTTTTACCTCTTTCGTAAAGTGATTTGATCTCCGGAGGACAAGCGGAGCGAAACAGTTCTTTCGCCCGGTAGATGCGGCTCTTCACGGTCCCGACCGGGATCGAAAGCCGATCCGCGATCTCCGTATGTTTCATTCCATCCATTGTCATTCGCAAAATACGGGCGTAGTCCGGGGGGATCCTGTTGAGGACAAGATCCACCGTGTCGTCTCGCATGCTCTCGGGTTCCGTGGCGATATCTTCCAGCAGTTCCAGCGGAATCGTGTCGTGACGGCGTCTTTTGCGGTACCAGAGAGAGCATTCATTTCTTGCTATTGACAACATCCATGATTTGAACAGAGCGTGATCGCGCAGATCATCAAAATGGCTGAAAGCCGCAAGATATGTTTCCTGAATGACGTCGTCCGCGTCATGAGTACTCGGCATCCGGAAATTTACGTATCTTTCGATGGCTACTCTGTTTTTTTGGAGGAGTTCTTCAAATGTTTCTTTCTCCATGTTTCCTCCTTTCCGACAGTTTTTGAATCGATTCACCTATTAAGATGCTCGCAAATTCAAAAAGGTTCATCTTTTGAATGATGATTTGAAATATTACTGCTAATTGTTTAAAAATACCCGGAGCGTTGAAAAGCGCTCCGGGGGTTCTTATTACTTCCCGTACTTTGCCTCAAATTCGCGCACGACGTTCTTTATGGTCATATCGATCTTTAAGGCGCAAAACCTCTTGATGTGATCGGGTATCTCATGATAGTAAGCTTCCGCGATCCCGCCCGCGATACACGCCTGTGTATCGGCGTCGCCTCCCATCGATACGGCGTTTCTTATCGCGCTCTCATAATCATCTGATTCGAGAAACGCGATTATGGCCGGCGGTACGCTGTAGGACGCGCGGCTGTCAAAAACGTGAGTCTCCCTGATTCTCGAAAGGGGTGTCGAGAGATCGTAGAAGCGGTCCTCGATGCGCTTTTTTATCGTTTCTTTACTCTCGCCGTCGAGCGCCAGTCTGATTGCCAGGGCAACTGCCCGGGCGGCTTTTTTTGCGTCGGGATGGTTGTGCGTCGGAAGACAGCTCGCCCTCACCTGAAGCATCATTTGTTCCGTGTCGCTGTAAGCGTATGCGATGGGCATCACTCTCATGGCGGCCCCGTTGGCAAAACTGCGGTTGTTTTTTGCCTCCGGATTCCGCGCCCACTCGGAAAACATATTTCCGAAACCCGCGGAAGGGAAAAATGAGTAATACTGCCGGTACTGCGCCGCGAACTCGCGGCTCCTCTTCATGACGCCGAACTTCCCGATCTCGGAAGGATCATTCAGAATGGTTCTGCAGACCGCGGCGATCAGAACGCTGTCGTCGGTGAATCTGCTTTCCTTAACAAAAGGAAAGTCGTAGTCTTTTGTGCAATGAACTTCGTAATATGATCCGATCACGTCGCCGTAAATCGCACCGAACACAGTATCACCTCCGATCTTTGAAAACAGTATAGCATGAATTTATGAAATAATAAAGAAGTAAGACAAAAAAAGAGAGAGTCCATAACTCAACTCCGTTATGAACTCTCTAAATGGCCCGACCGAAGATAACGGATTTGACAATACCCAAAAAAAAACCAAGTATTATCGGCACCTGTGCGCATTGTTCCTCCGCGGATCAAGAGTACCAAAGCCCGCTTCACGACACAAGGCGGGCTTTGCTTTTGCCGGTTGAATTATTTACGATTTTGCGCTATAATACAAAATGAAAACAAAAACAGATTTGCGTAGCAAAGACTTTTTCTCCGGTAATTGATTTCAAGTTCGAGTTCAACAGTCAGCGTCAAAAAATGAAGAAGGAGACCGCAATGAGCAAAACATATTTTGAAGAAGCAAAAGAACGCTGGGGCGATACGTCGGCGTGGAAAGAATTTGAAAAGCGGCCGGATCCGTCAAAAGAGGCGGCGGACGTGCTGATGAAGCTGTTTACCCGGCTCGGAGAGTTGAAAAACCTTCCGCCGGAGAGCGATGAGGCGCAGACGGCGATCGCCGATATTCAGCGGTATATCACCGATCATTTCTACGAATGTACCGACGAGATCTTTGCCGGGCTCGGCGATATGTACGCCTCTGATGAGCGGTTCAGAAAGAACATAGACAAAGCGGGAGGCGACGGTACGGCGGAATTCGCCCGCGACGCGATCCGTGCTCGCTGCGGCAAAACTGTATGAACGGGGCGTTTGAAACGTATCGGTTCGGCGACCCCGGAGCCGATACCGTTCTTATCCAGCCGGTGGACGATCACGACCTTGCGGGCATCGAAAACGAAGTCTCGCTCATCGCCGCAAACTGCGG
>JAFWWR010000077.1 GCA_017518025.1 Clostridia bacterium | reverse complement strand
GCGGAAACGCCGTCGGGGATGCTCAACGCCGTGGGTCTGCAGAATCCCGGCGTGGACCGGGTGATCAAAGAGGAGCTGCCGAGACTTGCAAAAGTGTTCTCAAAGCCGGTCATGGCGAACGTCAGCGGTTTTTCCGTCTCCGACTTCGCCGCCGCCTGCGAAAAGCTCGACCGGGTGGAGCAGATCGGCTGGATCGAGGTCAACGTAAGCTGCCCCAACGTCCACGGAGGCGGCATGGCATTCGGAACGACCCCCGAGGGGGCGGCGGAAGTGACGGCGGCGGTGAAAAAAGTGACGAAGAAGCCAGTCATCGTCAAGCTGTCTCCCAACGTGACCGATATCGCGGAGATCGCGAGAGCGGCGGAGGCAGCGGGCGCCGACGGAGTGTCGCTTATCAACACGCTCCTCGGCATGAGGATAGACCTGAGATCAAGAAAACCGCTTCTCGCCAATCGGACCGGCGGCCTCTCCGGACCCGCGGTGAAGCCGGTGGCGGTGCGGATGGTATACGACGTGTACGGCGCGGTGAAGATCCCCGTGGTCGGCATGGGCGGGATCGCCTCCGCCGAGGACGTGATCGAATTCATGCTGGCGGGCGCCTCCGCGGTGGAGGTGGGCGCGGCGAATCTCACCGATCCCTTCGCCTGCCGGGATATCGTGAACGACCTGCCCCGCGTTATGGAAAAATACGGCATCGACGACCTGAAAGAGATAATCGGAGGAGCGCACTGATGGGACGCGACGTTATAATTGCATGTGATTTCCCGGGACGGGAGGAAACGCTCCGTTTCCTCGACCTGTTCGAGGGCAGAAAGCCCTACGTCAAGATCGGCATGGAGCTGTTCTACTCCGCCGGCCCGGAGATAGTGCGGGAGATAAAGGAGAGAGGCCACAAGATATTCCTTGACCTGAAGCTCCACGACATTCCGAACACGGTCCGCCGCTCCATGGCGGCGCTCCGGGATCTCGGAGCGGACATGGTGAATCTCCACGCCGCCGGCGGCGCGGCAATGATGGAGGCGGCTGTCGAGGGGCTGACGAGGCCCGACGGCACGCGCCCGATACTGATCGCGGTGACAATGCTCACGTCCATCGACGGAGATCGGATGAAAAACGAACTTCTCATCGACCGGCCTCTTGCAGAGGCGGTCGCCGGGTACGCTCTGAACGCGAAGAGAGCCGGCCTCGACGGCGTGGTCTGCTCGCCGCTGGAGGCGGCGGAGGTCCACGGAAGATGCGGCGACGGTTTTCTCACCGTGACCCCGGGGATCAGGTTCGCCGATTCCGAAAAAGGGGATCAGGCGCGGATCACCACGCCGGAGAGGGCGAGAGAACTCGGTTCCGACTACATCGTGGTGGGCCGGGCGGTCACAGGCGCCGACGATCCCGCCGGGGCGTTTTCGAGATGCGTGAGAGATTTTTGCGGATCATAACGGAGGATGATATGAGTATCGAGATAAGAATTGCGGAAGACCTTCTCAAGATCGGCGCGGTGTTCCTGAGGCCGGACGAGCCCTTCACCTGGGCAAGCGGCATCAAGAGCCCCGTATACTGCGACAACCGGCTGACCCTTTCCGCCCCGTCCGTCAGAATAGACGTGGAGGAAGGGCTCGCCGATCTGGTGAACGAGAACTACCCCGACGCGGAGATCCTTATGGGCACGTCCACGGCGGGCATCGCCCACGCCGCCATCACGGCGCATCTGCTGGGTCTCCCCATGGGCTACGTCAGAGGCGGCGCCAAGGACCACGGCAGGCAGAACCGGATCGAGGGAAAACTCACCCCCGGACAGAAGACCGTGGTGGTGGAGGACCTGATCTCCACCGGCGGCTCCGTCATCGAGACCGTCGAGGCGCTCCGCGAAGCGGGAGCCGACGTACTCGGCGTGGTCAGCATCTTCACCTACGGCATGAAAAAAGGGATCGAGCGGCTCGCGGAGGCGAAGGTGAAGAACATCAGTCTCACGAACTTCGACGCGGTGGTGCGCCGCGCCGCCGAAACGGGATATATCAGGGAGAGAGACGTCGAGAGACTGCTCCGCTTCCGCGATAACCCCTCGGACGAGAGCTGGATCGGCGCGGGAAAATAAAACAGATACCAAATGAAAGGCGGTACCGACGTGAGAAGCCTTATTGACATAACGGAACTCGACCTCGGCGAGGTGGACGCCCTCATCGCGAAAGCGGAGGACATCATCGCTCATCCCGAAAAATACGCGGACAAGTGCCGGGGCAAAAAACTGGCGACTCTGTTCTACGAGCCCTCCACCCGGACGCGCCTCAGCTTCGAGGCGGCGATGTACGAGCTCGGGGGAAACGTCCTCGGATTCTCCGAGTCGCAATCATCGTCCGCGGCAAAGGGCGAGAGCGTGGCGGACACGGCGAAGACTGTGAGCTGCTACGCGGACGTCATCGCCATGCGCCACCCGAAGGAGGGCGCGCCGCTGGTGGCGTCGAGGAACGCCACGATCCCGGTGATAAACGCCGGGGACGGCGGCCACAACCACCCCACGCAGACCCTGACGGATCTGCTCACCATCAAAAAAGAAAAGGGACGGCTCGGGGGCCTCACCGTGGGTCTCTGCGGAGACCTGAAGTTCGGCAGGACGGTCCATTCGCTGATCTCGGCTCTGTCCCGTTACGGCGGGATCAAATTCGTCTTCATCTCCCCCGCGGAGCTGAAGATCCCCGGCTACGTCAGACAGGGCGTGCTTGAAAAGAACGGCATCCCCTACGAGGAGACCACCGATCTCGACGGCTCCATCGGGAAACTCGACATCCTTTACATGACGAGAGTCCAGCGGGAACGGTTCTTCAACGAGGAGGACTACCTGCGGCTCCGCGACAGCTACATCCTCACCCAGCAGAAAATGAAAGCGGCGCGGGAGGACATGATCGTCATGCACCCGCTGCCCCGGGTCAACGAGATAAGCCCGGAGATCGACTCCGACCCCCGCGCCTGCTACTTCAGGCAGGTGCTCTACGGCAAGTACATCAGAATGGCGCTCATCCTGATGCTTCTCGGCATCGACTGAGCGGAAAGGCGGCGCTGAATGAATATTGATTCCATCAAAGAAGGCATCGTCATAGACCACATCACGGCGGGCAGGGGCATGACCCTTTACCGTCTGTTGGGACTGGACGACCTGGACTGCTCGGTGGCGATAATCAAGAACGTCCCCAGCCGGAAAATGGGAAAAAAAGACATCATCAAGATCGACTCCGACATCGGCGTCGACACGGACGTGCTCGGGTACGTGGACCCCGGCGTCACCGTGGACGTGATCCGCGGCGGCAAGGTCGTCGAAAAGAAGAAGATCGAGCTTCCCGAGGTGCTCACGGGAGTCATCAGGTGTTCAAATCCCCGGTGCATCACCTCAACGGAAGAAAATCTTCCGCAGATATTCAGGTTAAGCGATCCGAAGGGCCCGGTTTACAGATGCGCGTACTGCGAGGCGCGGGCCAAGGACCATAATTCAAACTGACGGGAGGATATGAAAAAATGAAAAAAGTCGGCATCATCATGGGAAGCACGAGCGATCTTCCCGTCGTGGAAAAAGCGATCAACGTTCTGAAGGACCTGGGGATCCCCTATGAGACCCACGTTTTCTCCGCCCACAGAACGCCGGACGAGGCCCGTGACTTCAGCAGATCGGCGCGTGACAACGGCTTTGGCGTCATAATCGCGGCGGCGGGAATGGCGGCGCACCTGGCTGGCGCCGTGGCGGCGAACACCACCCTGCCTGTGATCGGTATCCCTGTAAAGTCGGCGGCGTTCGGCGGCCTCGACGCGCTTCTCTCCACCGTGCAGATGCCCTCCGGCATCCCGGTGGCGACGGTGGCGGTGGACGGCGCGGCAAACGCGGCTTATCTCGCCGCGGAGATCATCGCCGTCACGGACGAGGGCGTCCGCGAGGCGCTGGAGGCGAAAAGGGAGGCGTCGAAGGCGGACGTTCTGAAAAAGAACGAAGAGGTCTCAAAACTCTGACACAGTCAAAAACCAAGTTTTACATAAAAGAAAGGACGAGAGAAAAATGGAAAAGAGAGAGCAGATCTACGAGGGAAAAGCGAAAAAGGTATTCAATACCGACGACCCGAATCTGGTCGTCGTGGAATACAAGGACGACGCTACGGCGTTCAACGGTCTCAAGAAGGGGACCATCGCCGGCAAGGGCGTCATAAACAACAGAGTCTCGAACCACATGATGCGGATGCTCGAAAAAGAGGGCGTGCCCACTCACCTGGTGGAGGAGATCTCCGAGCGCGAGACCGTGGTGAAGAAGGTGCAGATCGTGCCTCTCGAGGTCATCATCCGCAACATCTCCGCCGGCTCCTTCTCGAAGAAGTACGGCGTGGAGGAAGGGATCGTATTCGACGAGCCCACCATCGAATTCTCCTACAAGAACGACGACCTCGGGGACCCGCTGATCAACTCCTACCACGCGCTGGCGCTGAAGCTCGCCACCAAAGAGGAGATCGCGCGGATCAAGGAGCTGGCCTTCAAGGTGAACGACGTGATGAAGGCGTACCTTCTGTCCCTCGGCATCAAGCTCGTTGACTTCAAGCTCGAGTTCGGCAGACTGCCCGACGGGACTATCGTTCTGGCGGACGAGATCTCTCCCGACACCTGCCGCTTCTGGGACAGCGAGACAAACGAGAAGCTCGACAAGGACCGTTTCAGAAGAGACCTCGGCGGCGTAGAGGACGCCTACAACGAGATCATGAGGAGACTGATGGGCGACTGAGCCCGTCGTCCCGGGAAAGGAAATAAAAGATGTCAAATATCCACGAGGAATGCGGAGTATTCGGAGTCTTCGCAAACGAAAGAGCGTATCTCGGCGACACGGTGTACTACGGCCTGTTCGCCCTCCAGCACAGAGGACAGGAGAGCTGCGGCATCGTCGTGAACGACGACGGCGTTCTCACGGCGTACAAGGACAACGGCCTTGTAGGCGACGTGTTCAGCCACAGAAGCCTCGAACGCCTCGGAGAGGGCAACATGGCGATAGGCCACGTCCGTTACGGGACCACGGGCAGCTCCGACAGGAGCAACGCCCAGCCCATCGTGGTGAACCACATAAAGGGCAGGATGGCGCTGGCTCACAACGGCAATCTAACCAATTCCGCCGAGCTCCGCGCCGAGCTGGAGCTTCAGGGTTCCATCTTCCACACGTCAAGCGACACCGAGGTCATATCCTACATCATTACGAAACAGCGGCTCGCCGCCCCGTCCATCGAGGAAGCGGTGAACGGCGCCATGAACGTGATAAAAGGGGCGTATTCCCTGGTTATCATGTCTCCGTCCAAGATGATCGCGGTGCGGGACCCCGGCGGGTTCCGTCCCCTCTGCTACGGCAAGAGGAAGAACGGCGACTATATCATCGCCTCCGAGACCTGCGCTCTCGACTCCGTCGGCGCGGAATTCATCCGCGACGTGGAGCCCGGCGAGATCATAGTCTTCGACAAGAACGGCGTTCGCTCCATCAGGGATCACTGCGGCGAGACTCCTCACTCCCTCTGCGTGTTCGAGTACATCTACTTCGCGCGTCCCGACTCGGTCATCGACGGCTGTTCCGTCCACGAGGCGCGGGTCCGCGCGGGCACGTTTCTGGCCATCGAGCACCCCGTCATGGCGGACGTGGTCATCGGCGTGCCGGACTCCGGCCTCGACGCCGCCATCGGTTACGCGCGCCAGTCCGGCATCCCCTACGGCATCGGATTCATCAAGAACAAGTACATCGGCAGGACGTTCATCGTTCCCGGGCAGAAATCCCGCGAGGATCTGGTCAGGATCAAGCTGAACCCGGTCCCCTCCGTGGTCAAGGGAAAGAGAGTCGTCATGATCGACGACTCCATCGTCCGCGGCACCACCAGCGGCCAGATCGTGAAGCTGCTCCGTGAAGCGGGAGCCACCGAGGTCCACATGAGGGTCTCTTCTCCCGAGTTCCTGAACCCCTGCTACTACGGAACGGACATAGATTCCCGCGACGCCCTCATCGCGTGCCACCACTCGGTGAAGGAGATGGCGGAGATCATCGGGGTGGACTCCCTCGGATTCCTCTCCCTTGAGAACGTGAAGAAGATCGCGAACGACTGCACGGTGAACGGTCTCTGCTCCGCGTGCTTTGACGGCAAATACCCCACTGCGGTGCCCGAAAACGCGGAAAAGAACAAATTCGATACGAAAATAAGCGAAAACAAGAAAAACGCCCGGGAGGCGTAAGACGGCGAAAGGAAACCGTGATATGGGAAGTTACAGCAACGCGTATAAGGAGGCGGGAGTCGATATAACCGCCGGTTACCGCGCCGTGGAGCTCATGAAGGCGAGCATCGCGCGGACGATGACGGCGGGATGCTCCGACGTGGACGGCTTCGGCGGCACGTTCGAGCTCGACACGGCGGGAATGACGAATCCCGTCCTCGTCAGCGGCACCGACGGCGTGGGAACGAAGCTGAAGCTGGCGTTCATCGCCGACCGTCACGACACCGTGGGGATCGACTGCGTGGCGATGTGCGTCAACGACATCATCTGCTGCGGCGCGAAGCCCCTCTTCTTCCTCGATTACATCGCCTGCGGCAAAAACGTGCCGGAGCGGATCGCGGACATAGTGAAGGGCGTCGCAGAGGGGTGCGTTCAGTCGGGAGCCGCGCTCATCGGCGGCGAGACCGCGGAAATGCCGGGATTTTACCCGGAAAACGAGTACGATCTGGCGGGATTTTCCGTCGGCGTGGTGGACAAGTCCCGGGTGATCGACAAAAATTCGGTCAGGGCGGGCGACGTGATCATCGCCCTGCCGTCAAGCGGCGTCCACTCCAACGGATTCTCCCTTGTGAGACGCGTGTTTGACGTTGAGAACAACCCCGACTTGCGCAAAGTCGCGCCGGAACTGGGAAAATCGCTTCTCGACGCGCTCCTTACGCCCACGAAGATCTACGTCAAACCCATGCTGGCGCTCTTTGACAAGGTCCGCGTTCACGGCGTGTCCCACATCACCGGCGGCGGCTTCTACGAGAACATCCCGCGCTCAATCCCGGACGGGTTGGGCGCCAGGATAAAGAAAAACGACGTCCGCGTGCTTCCGATCTTCGATCTTATCGGAAAGACCGGGAGGATCGACGAGCGCGATATGTTCAACACCTTCAACATGGGCGTCGGCATGGCCGTCACCGTGGCGGCTGAGGACGCAGACGTATCCCTCCGCATCCTGAGAGAAGCGGGCGAGGACGCCTACTTCCTCGGCGAGATCGCGGCGAGCGGGGAAAAGGTGGAAATATGCTGACGGAGAAAAAAGCGCGGATCGCGGTGATGGTGTCCGGCGGCGGGACAAACCTGCAGGCGCTCATCGACGCGGAGCGGGCAGGGAAGATAAAGAGCGGCGAGATAAAGCTCGTCATCTCCTCGAATCCCGGCGCCTACGCCCTCGAGAGGGCGAAAAAAGCCGGCATCGACTGCGCTGTCGTCTCGAAAAAGGAGTACGGCAAGGATACCGAAAAGCGGATCATATCGCTCCTTGACGAATACGGGATCGACCTGATCGTTCTTGCAGGATATCTGTCGATACTGAGCGAGGATTTCACGAGGCGCTATCCCGAGCGGATAATCAACGTCCACCCGTCCCTGATCCCGTCCTTCTGCGGCGAGGGTTATTACGGACTGCGCGTCCACGAGGAGGCGCTGCGGCGGGGCGTAAAGGTCACGGGAGCCACCGTCCACTTCGTCAACGAGATACCGGACGGCGGGAAGATCATCGCCCAGAAGGCGGTGAAGGTAAGACGGGGCGACACTCCGGAGACGCTTCAGAAGAGAGTCATGCGTGTCGCAGAATGGAAGATACTTCCCGAGGCGGCGGAGGCCGTCTCGGCGGAAATAATGAGAGAAAAAGGGGGAAAATGAGATGGATATTTACAGCGTGATCGGAATGGGAGATCTTATACGTGGCAACCCCTACGTGGGACGCGGCATCGTGGCGGGACTGACTCCCGACGGAAAAAAGACCGCGACGGCGTATTTCATAATGGGCAGAAGCGAGAACAGCAGGAACAGAGTCTTCATCGAGGAGGGCGACGACCTGAGAACGGCGCCTTACGACCCCGCGAAGGTGAAGGATCCGTCCCTTATCATCTACTACCCGGTGAGGACGGCGGGGGGCAAGCTCATCGTCACCAACGGCGACCAGACGGACACCATCCGCGACGGTCTCGCGGCGGGGAAGACCTTCTCCGCGGCGCTCTTGACCCGGGAGTTCGAGCCGGACGCGCCGAACTTCACTCCGCGCATCAGCGCGCTGATCGACCTTGACGGGACCTCCTATGAAATGAGCATACTGAAGAGCGCGGACGCTGAGGGGACCGCCTGCAACAGGTTCACCTTCGACTACTCCCCGCTGCCGGGCCTCGGCCACTTCATCCACACCTACGTGACCGACGGCAATCCCATCCCCACGTTTCAGGGCGAGCCGGAGAGAGTCCTGATCCCCCAAAACATAGACGAATTCACAGAGGACATCTGGGAGAACCTTGACGGCAACAACAGGATCTCCCTTTACGTGAGATACACCGATATCGCCACCGGCGAGTACGAAAAACGGCTTATAAACAAATACGTGAAAGAATGAGGTGCGGAAAATGAAAGAATTCGAACTGAAATACGGAATGAATCCCAACCAGAAGCCCGCTAAGATATTCATGGCGGACGGAGGGGAACTCCCCATCGAGATACTCTGCGGCAGACCGGGCTACATAAACTTCCTCGACGCGCTGAACGCGTGGCAGCTGGTCTCCGAGCTGAAGGCGGCCACCGGGATGGTCGCGGCGACCTCGTTCAAGCACGTGAGCCCCACCTCGGCGTCCGTCGGGAACCCCCTCGACGAAAAGCTGAAGAAGGCCTGCTTCGTGGACGACGTTCCGGACCTCGACTCCTCTCCTCTTGCCTGCGCCTACGCCAGAGCCCGAGGCACCGACAGAATGTGCTCCTTCGGCGACTTCATCGCCCTGTCCGACGTGTGCGACAAGGTGACGGCGACCCTCATCAAGCGCGAGGTCTCCGACGGCGTCATTGCCCCGGGATACACCGACGAGGCGCTGGAGATCCTGAAAACCAAGAGAAAAGGGAACTACAACATCATAAAGATCGACACCTCCTACGTCCCCGCTCCCGCGGAGCGCAAGATGGTTTACGGCATCACCTTCGAGCAGGGAAGGAACAACTTTAAGATCGACGCGGATCTTCTGAACAATATCGTCACGAAGAACCGCGATTTCACGGAAGAAGCGAAGCGCGACCTGATCGTGGCGCTCATCACCCTGAAATACACCCAGTCCAACTCCGTCTGCTACGCAGTGGACGGCCAGGCCATCGGCGTCGGCGCGGGGCAGCAGTCCCGTATCCACTGCACGCGGCTCGCGGGCACCAAGGCCGACACCTGGCAGCTCCGCCGCCACGAGAAGGTGCTGTCCCTGCCGTTCCTGCCCGATCTCGCCCGCGCCGAGCGCGACAACGTCATCGACGGATACATCAACAAGAACGAGCTTGACGTCTGCGCAGACGGCGTATGGCAGAAGTTCTTCACCAGGAGACCGGAGCCCCTGACGCAGGAAGAGATGAGAGCGTACCTCGACACCCTCACCGGCGTCTCTCTTGCGTCCGACGCGTTCTTCCCCTTCGACGACAACATCGAGAGGGCGAAGAAGAGCGGCGTGTCCTTCATCGCCGAGCCCGGCGGATCCATCCGTGACGACGTGGTCATCGAGTGCTGCGACAAGTACGGCATCGTCATGGCGTTCACCGGAATGAGACTGTTCCACCACTGAGAAAACGGAGGATAACAAATGTTTTTTGATAAACTGTCACAATTCGACCCCGAGGTCGCCTCGGCGTGCGACGCCGAACTGAGCAGACAGAAGAGAAATATCGAGCTGATCGCGTCGGAGAACATCGTCTCCGAGGCGGTCCTGCTGGCGGCGGGCACCCCCCTCACCAACAAATACGCCGAGGGCTTCCCCGGCAAGAGATACTACGGCGGATGCGAGTGCGTGGACGTGGTGGAGAACATCGCCCGGGAGCGCGCCAAAAAGCTCTTCGGCGCGGAGCACGCAAACGTACAGCCCCATTGCGGCGCGTCGGCAAATCTCGCCGTCTTCTTCGCGCTCCTTCAGCCCGGCGACACGGTCATGGGCATGGATCTCGCCAACGGCGGCCATCTGTCCCACGGCTCGCCGGTCAATATCTCCGGGAAATACTTCAACGTCGTCCCCTACACCCTTGATCCGGAGACCGAGACCATCGATTACGACAAGGTCAGAGAGACGGCGCTCGCCTGCCGTCCCAAAATGATAATCGCCGGCGCCAGCGCGTATCCGCGGGTGATCGACTTCAAGAGATTCCGCGAGATCGCGGACGAGGTGGGCGCGTATCTCATGGTGGATATGGCTCACATCGCGGGGCTTGTCGCGGCGGGACTCCATCCGTCGCCCGTCCCCTACGCCCACGTTGTCACCACCACCACGCACAAGACCCTCCGCGGTCCCCGCGGCGGCATGATCCTCTGCCGCGAGGAGTTCGCAAAGCAGATCGACAAGGCGATCTTCCCCGGCACCCAGGGCGGCCCGCTGATGCACATCATCGCCGCCAAGGCGGTGGCGCTGGGCGAGGCGCTGACGGACGAATTCAAGGCATATCAGAGACGTATCGTGGAGAACGCGAAGGTCCTCGCCGATTCGCTGACGGCGGAGGGCTTCCGCCTTGTGTCCGGCGGCACGGACAACCACCTTATGCTGGTGGATCTCCGCCCCTTCAACATCACCGGCAAGGATATGGAGAAGCGCCTGGACGATGTGCGCATCACCGTCAACAAGAACACGATCCCGAGCGACCCCCAGAGCCCCTTCGTCACCAGCGGAATCAGAGTCGGCACTCCCGCCGTCACCTCCCGGGGCTTCGGCACGGAGGAGATGAAGGTCATCGCCCGCCTTATCGGCGACGTGGCGAGAGATTTCGAGGGGACCCGCGAAAAAGTGACGGAAAAGACGGCGGAACTCTGCGAGAAGTTCCCCATCTATTCCTGAAAGGATGAATAACGTGAAAATACTCGTTATCGGCGGCGGCGGAAGAGAGCACGCCATCATCAAAAAGCTCCTTTTGAGCGACAGAGTGGAGAAGATCTACGCGGCTCCCGGCAACGGCGGCATCGCCCGTGACGCGGAGTGCGTCCCCCTGAAGGTGAACGATATCGACGGTCTGGTCTCCTTTGCAAAGGAAAACGGGATCGGCTTCGTCGTCATCGCGCCGGAGGACCCGCTGGTCCGCGGCGCGGCGGACGCCTTGGGGAAGGCGGGGATCCCCGCTTTCGGCCCATCGGCGGAGGCGGCGATGCTGGAGGGGAGCAAGCTTTTCGCCAAGGCGTTCATGAAACGCCACAACATCCCCACCGCGGCTTACGAATCATTCGACGACCCCGGGGCGGCGACGGAATACCTCCGCGGCGCGTCCTATCCGGCGGTCATCAAGGCGGACGGCCTGGCTCTCGGAAAGGGAGTCGTCATAGCGAAGGATTTTGACGAGGCGGCGGAGGCGATCCGCTCCATGATGGTGGACGGCGCCTTCGGCGACAGCGGCCGCCGGGTGGCGATCGAGGAGTTCCTCACCGGCCCCGAAGTGTCCGTTCTGTCCTTCTGCGACGGCGAGACCGTCGTCCCCATGATCTCATCCATGGACCACAAGCGCGCCGGAGACGGCGACACCGGTCTCAACACCGGCGGCATGGGCACCGTGGCTCCGAATCCGTACTACACGGACGAGGTGGCGCGGGAGTGCATGGAAAAGATTTTCCTGCCCACGGTCCGGGGCATGAAGGAGGAGGGAAGACCCTTTACCGGATGCCTCTACTTCGGACTGATGATCACGGAGGACGGCCCGAAGGTGATCGAATACAACTGCCGCTTCGGCGATCCCGAGACTCAGGTGGTCCTGCCGCTGCTGGAGAGCGACCTGCTGACCGTAATGGAGGCCGCCGTCAACGGCAAGCTCGCCGATACGGAAGTGAAATTCCGCCGGGGAGCCGCGTGCTGCGTCATCATGGCGCACAAGGGCTATCCCGGGAAGTACGAATCCGGCTTTGAGATCACGATCCCCGAAGATATAATCGGCGACGTTTACGTGGCAGGCGGCAAGAGAGTCGACGGCAAGCTCATCTCCGGCGGGGGACGCGTCCTCGGCGTTACCGCCACCGCTGATACTCTCGCCGACGCCGTGAGCGGCGCCTACCGCAAGGTGGAGGCGATCACTTTCCCGGGATCGTTCTGCCGCCGCGACATAGGAAAGCGGGCTCTCGAAGCAAATAAATGACCTTTCAGGAGGTAAAGACCGTGGTTTACCGTTTATTCGTGGAAAAGAAGAAGGGCCTCTCCCCGGAGGCGGACGTCCTTCTCGGCGAGGCGCGCGAGATCCTCGGCATAAAGGGACTTCGCGCTCTCAGGATACTGAACAGATACGACGTGGAGAACGTGACGCCTAAGGTGTTCGAGTCCTCGAAAAGGACCGTTTTCTCGGAGCCCCAGGTGGACGTTCTGTACGAGGATGAGATAGAGTACGACACGCCCTTCGTCTTCGCGGCGGAATACCTGCCCGGTCAGTTCGACCAGCGGGCGGACTCCGCCTCCCAGTGCATCGGGCTCATGTCGAAGGGCGAGAGGCCGGACGTGCGGAGCGCGAGAGTATATATGCTCTACGGCGACCTCAGCGAGAGCGACGTCGCGGCGGTGAAAAAGCACGTCATCAATCCCGTGGATTCCCGGGAGGCGTCCCTCGAGCCGGTGAAAACGCTGAAGACCGAGTACGGCACCCCCGGCGACATCCCCCGACTTGACGGATTCCGTTCACTCGAGGGCGAGGGACTCGACGGATTCATCAAAAAATACGGTCTCGCCATGGACAGGGACGATCTGGCGTTCTGCCGGGACTATTTCATCTCGGAGAAGCGCGACCCGACCCTGACAGAGATCAGGATGATCGACACCT
>JAFWWR010000076.1 GCA_017518025.1 Clostridia bacterium | reverse complement strand
CCGAATTTCCAGTTGAGGGCGAAGAGATAGCCCACCATGATGACGTTGGAGACGAGACTGATGAGCGCCGGGATGTTGTATTCTCCCAGCGACTGGAGGATCCCCACGAAGGAGAACGCGAGGCCCGTGAAAATTATCATGGGAAACATGATCCGCGTGAGCTGTACCGCCAGGGAAGTGGCCTCGGCGCTGAGCTCCGGCGCCACGAATCTGACCAGCAGGGGCGCCAGCCCCACGCCGGCGGCGGCGATGACCGCCGTGGCAATGAGGATGAAGTTCACGTAGGAATTGGCGTATTCGAGGGCCTCTTTTTTGCCCTTTTTCACCAGGATGGAGTTGAACACCGGGATGAACGCTGCCGTGACGACGCCTCCGATGACGAAATCGAATATCATGACCGGGAGACTGGACGCCGCCGCGTACGCCTGCGCCGCCACGTCGGTGCCGTAGTTCCTGCCCACCAGAACGTCGCGCAGCAGGCCCAGCGCCTTCGATATGATGGTGATGACGCTCATCACCACGGCGTAGCCGAGCAGTCCGGGCTTTTTCTTTTCACTCATGTCGGGGTCGGTCTCCTTCCGGTCGTATTTCTATATTAGATTATCACAAAAATCGCCGTATGTCAATCTGTCGGCGGATGATTAAAGGCGTCCCGGGGAGCGAATAATCACCCTGACGGGAGGTGACGGCGGCGTGGCGTACGTGATAACGAGAACTTTCATTATATATATAGCGCTCATCGCGTCCATGCGGCTCATGGGAAAGCGGCAGGTGGGCGAGCTCCAGGTGGGGGAGCTGGTGGTGACGCTGATGCTGTCGGAGTTGGCGGTGCTCCCGGTGACGGACCGGCGGATCCCGGTGATCCACTCCGTGGCGGCGATCCTTCTGCTTCTGTCCGTGGAGGTGATCGTGTCGTTCCTTGAGACGAAGGTCGGTTTCATGAAAAAGCTGCTGGGCGGCTCGCCGGCGCTCCTTATCGACCGGGGCAGGATCAGAACGGATCAGCTGTCGGCCCACCGGATCGAGGCGGAAGAGCTCCTGTCGGAGCTGCGGCTGAAGGGCGTCTTCGACGCCGGGGAGGTGAAGTACGCCGTGCTGGAGGAGAACGGGAAGATCTCCGTTCTGACGGACGGGACCTTCGCCCGGGCGGCGGTGGTGGACGGAAAAGTGCAGGAGGCGGGCGGTCCGGAGGCGGAGGCGGCGCTCCGCGCCCGCGGGATCCCGCCGGAGGACGTGTTTCTCATGACCGGCGACGGGGAGGGGCGCTATACGGCGTTCCTGAGGCGCCGGGACGGCCTGACGGACGTGGTGAAATGGGATGCCGGAAGAGGGGAGGGGCAGGGATGAAATCGTTTATCGCGGCGTGCGTGGCGCTGGCGCTGACGGTGGCGGCGGGGATCGCGTCGTCGGTGGTGATCTGCCGAACGGCGGACGGTCTGTCGAAGATGGCGGAGGCGCTGCCTCCCGCGGGGGAGGCGCTGGCGGACGGCGCCAACGCGCTGAAGCGGATCGACGGGATCGGGTCGTTCTGGGAAGGGAAGAGGCGCGCGGCGTCGGTCTTCGTGGGCGAGCGGGAAGCGGCGGCGGTGACCGCCGCCGTGGGGTCGCTCCGCGCCGCCGTTCTGTCCGGGGACGCGGGCGAGTACGGCTCCGCCCGGGAGGCGCTTCTCGCCGCCGCCCGCGACCTGCGTTTCGTGGCAAGATTCGGGGTTTGACTGACGGCGGCAAAACCGCCGTCAGTCAAACTCGCCCTGTGTCAACAGGGCGTATATCACTTTGCCATCCGGGCGGAATATCACTCAAATGATATACCACCCTCTTCGTGGCCGGGTTTTTTGTGGGGGCTGATATACAGTCGCTCTCCGATAACGAAAATGCGATGATGGGGGAGCGAGCCGACCGCTGCCGGTGGCAGGATGAAGTTTCTTTTTGAAAATCGCCGTCTCACGGCGATTTTGGGCAAACAGGAAGTTT
>JAFWWR010000075.1 GCA_017518025.1 Clostridia bacterium | reverse complement strand
GTCAGTTTACCGCTTCGAGTTTTTTGTCGCCCTTTCTCTTCTATGAAGAGCAAGGGCAACGGCGGAAAGAGAAGTCGGATGGGGGCGACGAGCCCGCTTTATCCGCTCGGACGAGCCGGGACACAGTCCCGACGGCCCCCTCGCGGGCGGATCTCGCTCCCCCCTCCACCCCCCAAGTCGCGGAACGTCCCGGGTGGATCAAACTCTCCCATCCCGCGATTTGCCCGAATACTAAAAGTGTCAGTTGTAATCATCTGCCTCTCCCATCATCGCGGTTTCGTTATCGGAGAGCCTTTGAGCAGGAAACGTGGGCATATATAAAGCCTTCCCCTTTGAGGGGAAGGTGGCGGCCGGCGTCCCCCGCAAGCCGGACGACGGATGAGGTGTTATCGGAGACATCAGGTGATTCCTTTCGACACCTCATCAGTCAGCTACGCTGACAGCTGTCTCGCTGCGGCTCAGTCACGCCGCGGCTCTGACATGCCACCGGCATGTCATTCACTACCGCGTCGCCGCTTCGCTACCCTCAAGGGGACGCCTTTCGGCTCGCCGGATTGTTGACTTAATAAACGTAATATGGTATTATCAATATGATATTACTCATTCCCCGCAAAGGAGAAAAACGATGAAAAAACTGATTTCCGTTTTACTGACGCTTGTGATGCTGGCGGGCGCGGCCGCCACCGTGTTCTCCGCCGGCGAGGGCGAGTTCCCCTTCACCGACGTCCCGGCCAAAAAATGGTACCGCAAGGCCGTGGAATACGTGTGGGAGCGGGGCCTCATGAACGGCATGACCGCCACGACCTTCGAGCCGGACGGCTCCATGACGCGGGCCATGTTCGTCACCATCCTCTGCCGCCTCGACGGCGGCGAGCAGAAGAAGACCGACGCCTTCTCCGACGTAAGCCCGAAAAAATGGTACGCCGGATACGTGGGCTGGGCGAACGAGGCCGGGGTGGTCAACGGCTATCCGGACGGCACCTTCGGCCCGGAGAAAAACATAACCCGGCAGGAGGTTGCCGTGGCTCTGGTGCGGTATCTCGAGTACTCCGACACCCGCGTGCCGCTGCACGCCGCGTCCGCGCCTGACGAGTTCGCGGACGGCTCCGCCTTCCCCAAGTGGTCGAGGGATCAGATCGACCGGCTCCGCCGGGCGGGGATCTTCAACGGCGACCAGAACGCCAGATTCAACCCGAAATCGAACATCACGAGAGCCGAGGCGGCGACGCTGCTGATGAATCTGATAAAATCCACCGAAAATCTCTGGAACGGCTACGTTCCCGACCCGGAGAGGGACGGCATGGCCGTCTACGGCGGATGGTATCTCTATTACGGCGGCTTCGCCCTCCAGGGCAAGATGGGCGTCGGGATGGAATGGTCCGGCACGGGATTCCCGTGGCTGAACGTCTTCCCGGACGAGACCTACAAGGACCCCGAGCCGGAGCACGTGAGCTCCGAATGGGGCGGCGCTTCCGTTTCGTTCCTCTCCTACGAGCCCCTCGGGTCCTTCGGCTTCAGCCCCACGAACCTTGAGGCCGATCTGACCGAGACGCCGATAGTCAAGATATGCTACGAATACGTGGGCGCGGAACCGGTCGGAACGTTCCCCGGCTACGTGTCGGACAGACACAACGGTAAGTATACTTACGCGACCTTCGACCTGACTTTCGAGCAGGGCGAGGACGACGGCGGCTGGAAGACCGCCGTCTGCGACACCACGGATGCCGTCGGCGCTCTGTCGCTGAACTTCGACCCCTCCGTGTCGGCGTGCAACGTCCACGTGATGATCCGTCCCCTTGACGGAGCTCCGCCGGAGGCGGGTTTCCACGTGCGCTATATCGGGCTGTTCCCCGATAAAGAGAGCGCCAACGCCTTCCGCTGCGGGGACGACCCCGCCATCGCGGACTATCTGACAAACTACCGTCCCGACGAGTACGCCGAGGTCGAGCGCGTGGGCGACGACGTGGTGGAGGAATACCTCGCCATGGTGCGCGCCAGGATAAAGGAGATCAAGGAGAGCCCCTCGGCGATAACGCCGGAGGACGCCGAGGCGGCGGGAGCCACGGTGTGGTACGTTTCGTCCCTGAACGGCGACGACAGTAACGACGGCCATACCCCCGAGACGGCGCTCGCCACGCCGGCGGGACTCTACAACTACAAGCCGGGTCCGGACCTCTACCTTCCCAAAGTAAAGGAGGGCGACTACGTCTTCTTCGAGAGAGGGAGCGTGTTCTACCCCTGGAGATACTACACCGGGATCGGCGGAACGCTGTTCACCACGTCCGGCGCCGCTTACGGCGCTTACGGCGATCCGTCGAAGCCGAAGCCGGTGTTCACGGGATCCTTTGACTTCGGCGGCGGCTGCGGCGACTGGCAGCCCACCGAGTGGGAGGATATCTACGTGCTCGATCTGCTCCCGCTTGTGCCCGAGGGCAAGGAGAACTTCGCCAAGGGAGACGGCGACGTGGGCAAGATCATATTCAACGACGGCGAGTTCATGGGCGTGCGCGTGATCCCGGACCTCAAGAAACCGCCCGAGGGCGAAGAATGGGAAAGCCCCTTCGGAGAGGGGAAGACCACCCTGAATATGTACCAGCAGGGCAACTGCGACGAATACTTCATGTCCGGCGGAACGACGGCGCTTGATCCCGCAGACGCGCTGCGGAACAATCTGGAGTTCCTCCACGACATGAGAGAGGGCAAGCTGTACCTCCGCTGCAAGTGGGGCAATCCGGCGACGTATTTCAGGAACGTGAACGTGTGCCGGAATATGCAGCCCGGCTGGATCGACAACAACGTGCGGCTCGACAATCTGTGCTTCCTCTACTCCTCCTACGTCTGCGCTGAGATCGGAAACGGCACCGTGGTGACCAACTGCGAGGCGGGCTACGGCGGCGGATGCGTGGGGTCCGTGGGCACGGGCATCGGCGGCTACGGAAGATGCGAGTCCCTGACCGTCGACAACTGCTACATCCACGACATCGAGGACGGCCCCATGGGGACGCAGTATACCGGATACACCCCGGGTATCGAGCTGAAGAACGTGACGCTGACCAACAACGTGGTCACCACCTCCCAGAACCTGGTGGAGATGTTCAACGACAACAGGGAGGAGGGGCCGGACGGCCTCGGCTCCAACAAGATAATCGGCGCCCGCGTTCACGGCAACATCGGCGCGTATATCGGCTACGGCTACCCGCGCACGGTGGAAAACACCGCGGAGGGACTGGCGCTGCACAACTGGTACTTCGGCGAGATGGTGGACTGCATCTTCACCGACAACAAGCTGATCTGCTGCGAGGGCTCCGTCATCGGCGCTTACGTGGCGTCGGACCACAACCCCCGGGGCTGGATCATGCACGGTAACGAGTACCTGCTCAATCCGCAGGTGTGCTTTATCCTGCGGGGCGGCGACGCGACACTGTCCACCAATCTGACGAGATCGTTCGCGGCGGGGTACAAGATGCCCTATACGGAGCGGTATCTGAGTTACCTCAACTCGGTCGGGATCGAGTACGGGACGAAGTTCATGTCCTTCGACTCCCTGACGACCGGCGAGGCGGGACGGTACTTCGTGACCAACGGATATCATATCGAGCGCGGCGACAAACCGTCGTGACGACACAGGGGGCTTCTCTGAGGAGGAGCCCCCTCTGTTTCGGGGAGATCTTTGCCGGAGGGAGGCGCCCCGCGTCTTGTATTTCTCCTCCGAGTGTGGTATACTGTAGTCACACCGCAAAAAACGGGAGATAAACGAAATGGAAATCAGAGAATCCGCCGAGAATTATCTCGAGACGATACTTATGCTGAACCGGGAACGCGGTTCCGTCCGCTCCGTCGATATCGCGACCAAACTGGGCTTCTCCAAGCCCAGCGTCAGCGTCGCAATGAAGAATCTGCGGGAAAACGGGTACGTCCTGACCGATCCCGACGGGGTGATCACCCTCACCGGAAAAGGGCTCGAGGTGGCGGAGAAGATGTACCGCCGTCACGTGGTCCTGACCAAGGGCCTCACGCGCCTCGGCGTGCCCCCGGAGATCGCCGAGGAGGACGCCTGCCGCATTGAGCACATCATCAGCGAGGAGACCTTCGAGGCGATAAGCTCCCATTTTAAGGAATAGACCCCGGCATAGGCCGCATTTTTCGGCGCGGAAGCGATTCCGCGCCTTATTTGCGCCGCGAAATTGCCATAAAATAGGTGAAAAGACTAAAAAATACCAAAATTCCGTCCCCTTCGACGGAATGCGCCCGAAAAATGGAAAAATCGCCGCCGCGGTGCGCCAGGATCTGCGCCGGAGACGCGGTACCATATAGCCGAGATATTTCAGAGAGGTGAAAAATATGGAAACGGAAAAAGACAGCGAGATAAAATACTTATCGGTGGACCTGATCGGGCCGAATCCTGCTCAGCCCCGGAAATCGTTCCCCCGGGAGTCCCTTCGCTCCCTGGCGGACAGTATCGCGCGGAACGGCGTGCTCCAGCCGCTGATCGTCCGGCGCCGCGGCGACAGATACGAGCTTATAGCGGGGGAGAGGCGGTTCCGGGCGGCGTCGCTGGCGGGCCTCGCCCGGGTGCCCTGCCTGGTGAGGGACGCGGACGACTGCTCGGCGGCGGAGCTCGCGCTTATCGAGAACGTCCAGCGGGAGGACCTCAATTTCTTCGAGGAGGCGGAGGCGATCCGCGCGCTGATAGACCATTGCGGGCTGACTCAGGAGAAGGCGGCGGCGCGGCTGTCGTGCAGCCAGTCTTACGTGGCGAACAAGCTCCGCCTGCTGAAACTCACTCCCGAAGAAAGGGAGACCGTCCTCCGTAACTCCCTGACGGAGCGCCACGCCCGCGCCGCCCTGCGGGTCACCGACGGGGAGACGCGAAAAAACGTGCTGAAAAAGATCTCGGAGGAGAAGCTCACGGTCTCGTCGGCTGAGGAGCTGGTGGAGTCCGTCGTATGTGCCGAGGAGCGGAAGAAAAACGGGGCGCCGGACGTGGATTTCCGCCGGCGGCTCCTCATGCGCGACATGCGTCTCTTCTATAATTCCATCGATCACGCCGTCGAATCCGTGCGTTCCTGCGGATTTCCCGTCGAGTCGGAGCGAAAACAGACGGCGGAGGGCACTCTTATAACGATTTTGGTGAAAGACGTCCCCTCCGCCGGGTGATGATACGAAAAAAACGAAAAGTGTTTCACGTGAAACAATTTCCGGGCGAGCAGGGCCCGTGAAAAATGTTTCACGTGAAACATTTTTGAAGTCGGGGGAACAAAAAACGACAAAAAGGTTGATTGAACGGCCGTTTCGTGGTAAAATGAAAAAAAGACTGCGAAAGGGACGTGTATTGAAGTGAAACCGTACGTTATCGCGTTTGCGAATCAGAAGGGCGGCGTGGGAAAGACCACGTCGGCGGTGAATATCGCCTCGATCATAGCAGAAATGGGGAAAAAGGTCGTCCTGCTCGACTGCGACCCCCAGGGGAACTCCACCAGCGGCCTGGGGCAGAACAAGAAAAAACTGCGCGAGTCCATGTACGACGCGCTCACCGACGGTTTGGGGCCTGACAAGTGCGTGGTACAGACCCGGTACGATAATTTATGGCTCGTGCCGGCAACTATGGCGCTGGCGGGGGCGGAGATCGAGCTTGCCGACGCCTCCGGACGGGAAAAGCGGCTCCGTGATTTCGTGGAGAAGCTGGACGGCTACGATATCGCGATCATCGATTGCCCGCCGTCGCTGGGGATGCTGACCGTCAACGGCCTCACCGCCGCGGACGGCGTGGTGATACCCATGCAGTGCGAGTACTACGCGCTGGAGGGGCTGACCCAGCTGATGATCTCCATAAAAAAGGTAAAACAGCTCTACAATCCGGATCTCACCATAACGGGGATCCTGATCACCATGCACAACGGGCGGCTGAATCTGTCGTCGCAGGTGCTCTCCGAGATAAAGAAATACTACAGCGACAAGCTTTTTTCCACGGTGATCCCGCGTAACGTGACGTTGTCGGAGGCGCCGGGCTACGGCGAGCCGATCAACCACTACGACAGGCACAGCAAGGGAGCCGCCGCCTACCGCGAGGTGGCGGAGGAGCTTCTGAAACGCTGTCCCGTGTGACCGCGGAAGCGTCTGTAAAGAAAGGAAGGAAACGAAATGGCAAGAGGAAAAGGACTCGGGAGGGGCCTCGACGCGATTTTCTCCGACAACGCGATCGAATCGGCGGCGTCCGGCGTGACGGAGCTCCGCATTTCGGACGTGGAGCCGAAAAAGGATCAGCCGAGGAAGGTCTTTGACCAGGCGGCGCTGAGCGAGCTGGCGGATTCCATCGCAGCCAACGGCGTGATCCAGCCGATCCTGGTGCGCGAGGCGGAGAACGGGATGTATACCATAGTCGCCGGCGAGAGACGGTGGCGCGCCTCCAAGATGGCGGGTCTGTCCGAAATACCGGCCATCGTGATGGACGTGGACGAGCTGACGGCGTCGAAGATCGCAATGATAGAGAATCTCCAGAGGGAGGATCTGAATCCCTATGAGGAGGCGATGGGCTACGAGGAGCTCATAAGGAAGTATTCGCTGACTCAGGAGGAGGTCGCCTCTCAGATCGGCAAGTCCAGGGCGGCGGTGGCGAACCGGCTGCGCCTGCTGGATCTGCCCGGGGAGGTGCTGGAAATGCTGACCCGGAGGGAGATCACGGCGGGCCACGGCATCGCTCTGCTGATGCTGAAGGACCGGGACGACGTCATCCCCATGGCGAAGCGGATCTCCCAGAAGAATATGTCGGTCCGCGACGCGGAGGCGGCGGTGAAGCGCAGGAACGCCGCGGCGAAGGAGAAAGAGGAGCCGGAGGACGCCGGAGAAAAGGTGGACTACATCGGCGACCTCGAAAAAAAGGTGACGGAAATACTGGGGCGGCGGTGCCGCATCTCCCGGGGGCCCGGGAAGCGCGTGGTCACCCTCGACTATACCGACCTTGACGACCTGGAGGCGATCCTGACGAAGATCTGCGGCAGATCGCCGATAGTCGACTGATGGAAGAAAATGGATATTATTGAAATTCTTGGAAAAATAACCATGACGGAATGGATAATCCGTCTGATCGGGGCGGGGCTGATCGTCGGATCGCTTTTCGCGTTCCTCGGCATCCGCCGGAGATCGAAGATCGTGAGCGGATTCCTCTCCGCCGGGGCGCTGTCCCGGGAGGAGGCGAAGACGCTGACCGAAGCCGGGCTGAAAAACTCGTTTTTCAACCGATTTTCTCTTCGGGACGGCACCGTCCTGTCGCGTTACGTGGTGAAGACCGGCGTCGCCGGGGAAGAAGACGGCGAGGCGGCTGAAAAGGGCGCGAAAAAAGGCGGTTCCGGGGCGCGGTATTACGTGCCGGAGGAGAAAAAAGAGGAAGCGGAGGTCCGGCTGGTGAAAAAGGCGCCGATCTATATTTGGATCGTCGGCGCGCTGGCTCTGGCGGCCGCCACGGAGGCGGCGGTGCGGATCGTTCCCATGTTTACGTCGCGGATGTGACGGCGGAGTCGGACAGAGAGGAGATCACAGATGAACGGCAGAAGGTACTACAAGCCGAGGCCGAGCTTCGGCAGGATAATGCTCCGGATAATCATCGGCGCGGTGATTTGTCTTTTGATCGCCGCGGCGGTGGCGTATTTCGCCCTCGGAGTGCGGTATAAATCTCAGAGGACGGCGGACGGGCTGAAGATACGATTCTTCGGGCTGACGGAGAACGGGAACATCAAAAAAGGGTGGATCCGGTACTCGAACGGACTGAGCGCCAAAATCGACGCGTCCTCCGGCAGGCTGATCTACTCGAACGGCGACGTGTACGAGGGCGAGCTGTCCGGCGCCATGAAGGAAGGCGCGGGGAAGATGACGTACTCGAACGGCGACGTGTACGAGGGCGAGTTCCGCGGCGACGTGTACGACGGGAAAGGCGTGCTGACCTACGCGGAGGGCGCCGTCTACGACGGGATGTTCGTCTCGGGCAGGGAGGACGGCTCCGCGTCGGTGACGTTCCCCGACGGCTCGTCTTTCACGGGGACGTATAAGGACGGCAAGATGGACGGCGCGTCCTGCGTGTTCAGACACGCCAACGGCGACGTCTATACCGGGGATTTCTCGGACGGGATGATGAACGGCCACGGCGAGTACGTCTGGGCGAACGGAGATAAGTATACGGGCGACTTCAAAAACGACGTCCGCGAGGGTCACGGCGTGTACGAGTGGGCCAACGGGGAAAAATACGACGGCGAGTTCGCCGGGAACCTGATGAACGGGTACGGAGTGTATACTTTCGTCGGAGGCAGGACCTACGAGGGCTATTTCGAAAACGGAGTCGTGGTGAGAACTGATACGAACGAATGATACGCGGGGGCGCTTTGAAAAGCGCCCCCGGACCCCCGCAAACAGGCGTTTGTCCCAAATAAACGCTCAAATACTTCCTGTTTGCCCGAAAAATGTGTCTCCGGACACATTTTTCCAAAATATGAATTTAAAGGCGCG
>JAFWWR010000074.1 GCA_017518025.1 Clostridia bacterium | reverse complement strand
GGAGATGTCGGGCGTTGCCCGACAGCGATATAAATTCCTTACGGAATTTGCGATATGTCTCTGCGGGACGCGATATGCCTGCGGCGCGATATGTCCCTTCGGGACAAGAAAAGGGAATTTATATCATATCGCGAAAGAGTCGGCAAAAGTATCGACAAATCCCGGTTTGGCGGGATATATAACGACCCCGGCAGATCGGGATTTGGTGGAGGTTCATAGAATGGGCTTTTGGGTATTTATGTTGATAATGGTTTTGCTCATACCAATTACAATGATCGTATTGGGAAGATTGTTTTTGATCAAAGCTCCTAAAGACATAAACTACACCTTCGGATATAGAACAAAAAGATCTATGATGAACAGGGAAACATGGGAATTTGCCCACACATATATCGGTAAGCTCTGGTTCGTTTGCGGACTGATACTTTTGCCGCTCTCTGCTATCGTAATGGCTCTTGTGGTTGGAAAGAAAATCAATACCGTAGGAACTGTTGGCGGAATTCTTACAATTGCGCAGATGATTCCTATGGTTGGAGCAATTGTTCCAACTGAAAATGCGCTGAAGAAAAACTTTGATGAATTCGGAAGACGTAGATAACTTCCGGTTTTATGAAGAAAATGATCCCGATAAATCGGGAGATGTCGGGCGTTGCCCGACAGCGATATAAATTCCTTACGGAATTTGCGATATGTCCCTGCGGGACGCGATATGCCTGCGGCGCGATATGTCCCTTCGGGACAAGAAAGGTAAAGTCGGGGAAAATATGACCGATTCAGAAAACGGCTGCGCTCTCTGCCCCCGGGAGTGCGGCGCGGACCGGAAAAAGGGGCCCGGACGGTGCGGATGCACCGACCGGATGCGGATCGCCCGGGTGATGCTCCACTTTTACGAGGAGCCGGTGATCTCAGGGACTCGCGGAAGCGGCGCGATCTTCTTCACCGGGTGCCCGCTGGGGTGCGCGTTCTGCCAGAACGGCGAGATCAGCCGCCCCTCCGCGGCGGGGAGCGCCGGACGGGGGATCGACGATGACGAGCTCTGCAGGATCATACTCGGTCTGCAAAACGACGGCGCGCACAACGTCAATTTCGTGTCCCCTACCCCGTTCACGGACCGGATAATCGCCGCCGCGGGAGAGGCGAGACGGCTTGGGCTCACGGTCCCCGTGGTGTGGAACACCGGCGGATACGAGAAGGCGGAGACGATCCGCGCCCTCGCCGGCACGGCTGACGTTTTTCTCACGGATTTCAAGTTCTTCGATCCGGCGGTATCAAAGATCCTCGCCGGAGCGGAGGATTACGCAAAATACGCGACTGAGTCCCTCCGCGAGATGGTACGGGTCGCCGGCAAGCCCGTTTTCGGGGACGACGGCATGATGAAAAGCGGCGTCATCGTGCGCCACCTTGTTCTGCCCGGCCTGCGGCGCGACTCCGAAAAAGTTCTCCGCGCCGTGGCGGACGCGGCGGGGGCGGAAAACGTCCTTCTGTCGCTGATGAGCCAGTACACGCCCGATTTTTTCAGAGGATGCGGCGATCCCGCCCTCGACCGAGCCATGCGGCGGCGGGTCACCACCTTCGAGTACGAGGAGGTGCGCCGAATCGCGCTTGAACTGGGTTTCGACGGCTTCATGCAGGAGCGGTCGTCCTCCGTGAAGGACTACACACCCGAATGGGACAAGAACGAGGAAAATCTGTAGGCATTTGCATAAAACAAACTTTACGAACGAAACTTTAGACAATCGTCTATTTCAAGGAGAATAAAAATGGAAGTGGCATTCAGATCCGCCGCAGAGGCAAAAAACAGGAGAGACGAGCTGGTGCGCCTCATAAGGTACCATTCCGATCTGTACTACAACGGCGACGCGCCGGTGATCTCAGACTACGAGTACGACATGATGTTCGAGGAACTGAAGACCATCGAGCGGACGTTCCCGGAGCTGGACTCGCCGGACTCTCCCACTCACCGGGTGGGCGGCGCGGCGTCTGAGAAATTCGAGAAGGTGCGCCACGCGGTCCCTCTCGGCAGTCTCACCGACGTATTCGACGAGGATTCGCTTCTCGCCTTCGTCACACGCGTGACGGATCAGCTCCTTGAGGCGGGATACCCGCGGGAGCAGATCAAATTCACCGTGGAGCCGAAGATCGACGGGCTTTCCGTGGCGCTGACCTACGAGGGGGGACGTCTGACTCTCGGCGCCACCCGCGGCGACGGTCAGGTGGGCGAGAACGTGACGGAGAACGTGCTGCAGATCCCGTCCATCCCCCGGGCCCTGCCGGAGAAGCTCGATCTTGTCGTCCGCGGCGAGGTCTATATGCCCCGGGAGAACTTCGAGAAGATGAACGGGATAAAAGAAGCGGCGGGAGAAAAGCTGTGGGCGAATCCGCGCAACGCCGCGGCGGGATCTCTGCGGCGGCTCCACTCGGCGGGAGACGCCCTCCGCGCCCTCGATATCTTCGTATTCAACTATCAGACCGGCGACCTGTGGGAGGACGGCCACGCGCCGACGACTCACAGCGAGACTATCGACAAGATCGGCAAGCTCGGCTTCCCGAACATCGGGATCGCGGCGCTGACCGGCGACGGAGACGAGATAATCCGCGCCGTCCGCTCCATCGGAGAGGAGCGCGACGGGCTGCCCTACGACATCGACGGCGCGGTGGTGAAGGTGGACTCCCTCGAAATGCGCCGGACCCTCGGCGAGGGGACCAGCACCCCGAAATGGGCGGTTGCGTTCAAGTTCCCGCCGGAGCAGAAGAAGACGAAACTCGTCGACGTGGAGATCCAGGTGGGCAGGACCGGCGTCCTGACTCCCACCGCAATTCTCGAGCCCGTGCGCCTTGCGGGGACCACCGTCTCCCGTGCGACGCTGCACAATATCGACATAATAAGGTCCCGCGACGTCCGCATCGGCGACACGGTGATCGTCCAGAAGGCAGGAGACATCATACCGGAGATCATCGGCTCTGTTCCGTCGGAGAGGACGGGCTCGGAGCGGCTGTTCAGCTTCCCGGAGAGATGTCCCTCGTGCGGAGAGAAGCTGGTGCGGGACGATCTTGATGAAGAGGACGGCGAGGACGCCGAGGGCGGCGCCGTCAGATGCATCAACCCCCTCTGCCCCGCGCAGCGGGAGCGGCGGATCGTCCACTTCGCCTCCCGGGACGCCATGAACGTGGAGGGAATGGGCCCCGCGGTGGTGAAACTGCTTATCGACGAGGGGTACGTCGGGGACGTGGCCGATATATACGCGCTCCGGGCGGAGCAGATCGCCTCCCTGCCCCGTATGGGCGACAAGTCGGCGCAGAATCTCATCGACGCCATCGAGCGATCGAAAGAGGCGGGCCCCGCGCGGCTGCTGTACGCCTTCGGGATCCGCCACACCGGAGAATCCGCCTCCGAGGCGGTGATCGCGGAGTTCGGCGGGATCACGCCGCTGTTCGACAAGACGGCGGAGGATATCATGCGCGTCCGCGACATGGGCGAGGTCACCTCATCGAAGATCGTGGAGTTCTTCTCCCTGCCCGAGACCCGCGAGCTGGTGGATCGGCTCCGCTCCTACGGAGTGGTCACCGACCTGTCGGAGGAGGAGATCGCCCGCCGCGAGGCGGCGAGGAACGCCGTCGGCGCGCTGAGCGGCTCCACCTTCGTCCTCACCGGAACGCTTTCCTCAATGACGAGGGACGAGGCGTCGGCAAAGATAGAAGAGAGAGGCGGCAAAGTGACCGGCTCCGTGTCGAAGAAGACCTCCTACGTCGTTGCGGGCGAGTCGCCCGGCTCGAAGCTGACGAAGGCCGAGGCGCTGGGCGTCACCGTGCTGAACGAAACGGAATTCCTTGCCTTGCTTGGCGAATAAAAAAGGACTGCTGCACCGAAGTGCAGCAGTTTTTTATTCATCGGGATGTATTTTGGCGATGTCGGGCCGCTTTATCAACTCGTAATTTCCCGATCTCAGCGTCGCCACAAGCTGATCCATGGTCCTGATCGGCTCGTCGGTCAGGATCCCGGCGCTGGGTCTGTGCCAGTCGTCGTGGTGGTCGGTGCCGGAGGTCTTTATGAGATCCGGGTAGAACCGTTTGTTGTATTCGTACCACGCCTCCGCCATCTCGTTGCGGGAGAACACGGCGTTGTGTCCGTTGAAGACCTCGATCCCGTCAAGATACGCGGGATTCACGATCCGGATCCTGTTGCGCATGGGGTGCGCCTGGATGAGGAGGATACCGTCCCTCCGGAACATCTCGTGGGCGTCGCAGACGTCGGTATCGTGGATGTTCTCGTGGGCTCTGACGTACTCCTCTGTCATGCCGAACACCAGGTAGTCGTTGTCGCACTCCGTAAAGCGGATCTCCATGCCGCACAGGACGTTGATCCTGCCCGCCGCCGCCTCCAGCGCCAGCCGGTACGCCTCGTAGAAGCGGTCCACCGCGTCGTAGTAGTCTCCGCCGCAGGAATCGATCTCCCCCTCATGAAAATGATTGGTCAGCACCAGAGTCGTGTAGCCGTGTTTTATGTATTTCTCCACCGTGTCCCGCTCGCTCTCGTCGGAGCAGCCGCTGGCGAGAGAGGTGTGACAGTGAAGCTCGGTCCTAAATTTCATGATACGCCTTCCTTTCTTTTCCGTCGGGCGGAAAAACCGCGTTTTCCCAACCCCGACTATTATAACTCCCGGCGAGGCGAAAAAGCAACATAAAAATCCCTCCCGTTCCGAAAAAGCGGGAGGGATCCGTGTATTACGGCAAAGGCTTATGAATCGATCTTATCCACGGCCTTGACAAGCTGCTGCGCGTATATGTTGGTCAGCCGCGCGCTACCTGCGTAGCCGGAGGCAAGATTGCTGTTGTCGAACCGGATGGAGTCGTTGAGAGTGTCCAGAAATTCACCCCACTGGTTGAAGTCCGCTCCGGAATACAGCGCGATCAGATCGTAGACCTTGGTGCTGAAAATGAGGTCGAGCATTTCGGAAGACTCGGCGTCAAATATGCTCTGGCCCTTGAGCAGTTTCTCGTAGTACGCCTCTTTGATGTACTTCTGACTGAGCGCGCCCATGGCCTCGGTGATCACGTCGGTGAGCTCCAGGGATTTTACCGTCCTCGGAACGTAGACGGCGCTGTCCTGACCCATCCTCGCGTAGGAGCAGTATTCCTTCTGAGTGCTGTCTCTCTTCGGGTAAGGCAGGATGCCGAACACCACGTCCTCTTTGCGCATTTCGAGGGCACCCTCGGTGGTGCCGAACCGGAACAGTGCGCGGTTATCGATGAACAGGGTCCTCAGATCTTCAACGCCGTACTTATTCTCGGGGGTCTCGTTCTTCTTGTACTTGGTATGTATGGTCTGGCCGTCGTCGGAGAAGACGGGGCACAACTTATCAGCAAGGTTCGAGAACTCAACGGGGAGTTTATCCTCCACGTACGGCTCGCCTTCATCGTTGAATTTCGTTATCCTGTACCCGGAGGTGAAGATGAAGTCGAACCCCGGGGGCTCGTCGTAGCGCCAGACTCCGTTTCCGGAGGGATTCTCCGGGACGGCGGACGCCACCTCGAACATCTTGTCGAGGGTCCAGTCCCCGTCTCTCACGGTCTGATACAGTTCGGCGTCGTCAATGCCGTACAGCTCCGTCACGGTCTTGTTGAAAAGCATACAGGTGGTGTCGCAATAGTTGTTGACCACGATAGGGCCCGTGAGGAAGAACGTCTGCCCTTTGATGGCGTAGTCCGTCTGCATGGCCTCGATCCACCATTCCCGGCTCATGTCAACGTGCTCCAGATTCGAGACGTTCATAATAACGCCTGCATTGAGAAGCGGCTGACCGACAGTTTGCGTGGAACCGTTGGACAGATCGTAGGAATCACCGCCCGCCATGACCTCGTTGATGACCTGGTCGGCGGTGTCCGGGCCGATCTCCGTTATGACCGGCTCCCAGGAGATACCGAAAATATCTTCAAGGTCTCTCTGACGGTGGTAGACCGCGTCGCTTCCGATGTCGCCGGTCTCCTCATCCTTGATGGGGAAGTTTCCGCCGCTCCGCCCGATCAGGGTGAAGGTCATACCGTCGAAATTCACGTCCCGCGCCAGTTCCTTGACGTAGGTCGTGTACTCGTCGTCGGTGTCGGTTTTCTCCTTTGATCCGCTTCTGCCGCCCGACTTTGCGCAGGAAGCGAGCAGGGAGATCACGGTGAAAACGGCGAGTATGATCGCAATACTCTTTTTCATATGATTCTTTCCTTTCGTAAGGATAGATTTGTCGCGCCGTGACCGGCTCAAATATGATAATAGCACAAAACTGACCGTTTGTCCATACCGAAAACGGCGTTCCGCCCCGTCCGGAAGAAAAAAACGTCCCTTCCGCCGTCCGACGGCGGAAGGGACGCCCGCGATCTGCAAATTGATTATGAATCCATCTTCTCCACGGCCTTCACAAGCTGCTTTGCGAAGACGTTGGTCAGCACGGCGCTTCCCGCGTAGCCGGAAGCGAGGTTGCCGTTGTCGTATTTGATCGCGTTGTCGAGAGTCGTCAGATAGTCGCCCATCTGGTTATAGTCGGCGCCCGAGTAAAGAGCGATCAGGTCGTAAACCTTGGTGCTGAAGATCAGGTCGAGCATTTCGGAAGACTCGGCGTCAAATATGCTCTGGCCCTTGAGCAGTTTCTCGTAGTACGCCTCTTTGACGTACTTCTGGCTCAGGGCGCCCATGGCCTCGGTTATCACGTCGGTGAGTTCCAGGGATTTGATCGTTCTCGGAACGTATACCGCGCTGTCCATGCCCATTCTCGCGTAGGAGCAGTAGTTCTTCTGGGTGTCGTCTACCTTCGGGTACGGCAGGATACCGAACACCACGTCTTCTTTACGCATATTGAGCGCGCCCTCGGTCGTCGTGAATCTGAACAGCGCTCTGTTGTCGATGAAGAGAGTCTGGAGCTCCTCGACTCCGTATTTCTTCTCGGCTTCATCGCCCTTCCTATACTTGACGTTGATAGTCTGGCTGTCGTCGGAGAAGACGGGGCACAGCTTATCAGCAAGGTTCGAGAACTCAACGGGGAGTTTGTCCTCGACGTAGGGAGCTCCGTCCTCGTCGAACTTGGTGATCCTGTAGCCCGAGGTGAGGATGAAGTCGTATCCCGCGGGTTCGTCATAGCGCCACACGCCGTTTCCGCCGGGATTCTCCGGGATGGCGGATGCAACCGCGAACATCTTGTCGAAGGTCCAGTCTCCGTCCTTTACCGTCTGATACAGATCGGCGTCTGCGATGCCGTAAAGCTCGGTGACCTTCTTGTTGAACAGTACGCAGGTGGTGTCACGGTAGTTGCTGACCACGATGGGGCCCGTGAGGAAGAACGTCTGGCCCTTGATGGCGTAGTCCGTCTGCATGGCCTCGATCCACCACTCCCGGTCCATATCCACGTGCTCGAGTTCGCTCACGTTGATGATAACGCCGGCGTTGAGGACCGACTGGCCCACCGTCTGGGTGGAGCCGTGTACCAGGTCGTAGGAGTCGCCGCCCGCCATGACCTCGTTGATGACCTGATCGGCCGCATCAGGCCCGATCTCGGTCTTGACCGGCTCCCAGGAGATCCCGAATATGTCCTCAAGGTCTCTCTGGCGGTGATACAGCGCGTCGCTGCTGATGTCGCCGGTCTCCTCGTCCTTGATGGGGAAATTGCCGTCGTCCTTCCCTATGAGAGTGAACGTCATTCCGTCGAAGTTCACGTCTTCCGCCAGTTCCTTGACGTAGGTCGTGTACTCGTCGTCAAGATCCGTTACCTTGTTCGATCCGCCTCCGTTGCCCGACTTCGAGCAGGATGCGAGGACCGCCAGGATCATGATGACGGAGAGAAGTACAGCAAGATACTTTTTCATATGATTCTTTCCTTTCGTAAGGATAGATTTGTCGCGCCGGGACCGGCGCCAAATAAATAATAACACAAATTTTTTTGCTTGTCTATACCAAAAAGCTCGCCGTCACATAAGTTTTTCGTCGTAGACGGCCCGGCTGCCGCCGATGAACTTCGGTCTGACTCTCGCGGCGGTGACGGGCGCCTCTCCGACGGACCGGACGCCAAGGCGAACGGGTACCGCCACCCGCTTCAGGTGCATCCCGATGAGGGTCGAGCCGATGTCCAGCCCGGCGTCGGCGCGGATCTCCTCCACGGCTACGGGATCGCTCATGGCGCGGTATGCGGCGGCGGCGAACGAGCCGCCGGCGTGGATCTGCGGGACCGCGTTCACGATCTCCCCGACCGCGGCGCGGCGGAGCGCCTCCCTCTCGATGATGATAGCGCGGTTCAGGTGCTCACAGCACTGGGCGGCGATATACGCGCCCACCTCCGCCGCGGCCCGGGACACACCGCGGTATACCGCCTCCGCCGCCTCGGGGCTCGAAGCCTTCCCGATACGGCCTCCGACGATCTCGCTGCTGGAGCATCCCACCACCAGCACCTGCCCTTCTGCGAGCCCCGCTGCCGCGCACAGCTCATGCGCGGCTTCGTATGCCGCCTGTTCTATTTCAAGGAAATCCATTATCAAAGTCACCTCCGTTTTCTTGACACATACATTTTACACCCTGCGCCGCCCCGTTGCAATAGCAAAGGGGAAGATTCTCAATCAGTGATTTACCCAGGTCTCCCCTCCAACTCAATCACTGATTTATTGACCAAGGGGAACACACGCCGTATACTGGATCCGCAAGCACAAAACGACTTTGCGGAGGAATGAGAATGAAAACTTTCAGAAGCGTACTTTTTATGTTCAGGTACTCATGGCGGGTAAGCAAAAAAATCTTCGTCGCCGCCGCCATGAGAATTATTCTGAACTCCGCCGAACCGTTCATTTACCTTATATTCCCGTCGATGATAATAGACGAACTGACCGGCGGCCGAAGTTGGAATCGAATCTTGATGTATATCGGACTTTTTGCCGCATCCGTTGCGGTCCTCCGGGTGATCGGCCTTGTGTGCAGGGTCTTTTCAAGTACCGCGATAAACGGTTCCGACGTCAGAAACGCATGCCTTTACGCGCGTCACTTCGCCATAATGCCGTATTATAATCTGGAAGACGAAAAAATACGGGATATGCAGCAGAAAGTGTCGCAAAACGTCCGGGCGAACGGTTTTGTTTTCGATTACATGACGGGGATTGTCACGGAATTTGTCAAGTTGGCGGGGTTTGCGTACATTATAACAACGCTTAATCCTCTCGTGCTCCTTTTTATCATTTTTTTCACGGCGCTCGACCTGATTACGGATAACGCCGTGAAGAAAAACGAATACAATTTTCAGCCGGTGCTTGCAAACAGTACGAGAAAATTCAACTATCTGTTCGACACGATGACGAATTTCGAATATGCGAAAGAGGTGAGAGTAAACCAAGCAAAAAAACTTTTGTCGGGGAAATTCGACGAAGTGCTCCGCTCCTTCATAAAAAACAACAAAAAGTATCTCGGAAAAGGAATGCGAATCGGGATCCTGTCCCGTTGCCTCTCACTTGTCAAGATGGCACTGTTGTACGGGTATGTGGCGATCCGTGCAATATCCGGGACTATATCGGCAGGCGGATTCAATCTGTATATCGGAGCGGTATATAACATCTCCGATTCTCTGAGCGGGGTTGTCAGAAGCGCCGTCGGTCTCAGATATCTGTCAAAATACGTAGACGATTATCACAATTACATCGAGGCGGCATTCCCGGACGTATCGGAGAAAGAGGTTGCCGAGGTCCCGCCGGAAAGAGAGGGCGTCCCCGTTCTCGAGTTTGATAACGTGTGCTTTACTTATCCGAATACGGAAAGACAGATCCTGAACAACATTTCAGTCAAAATACGAAAGGGAGAAAAGCTATCCGTCGTCGGGATGAACGGCGCCGGGAAAACGACGTTTATAAAACTGATCTGCCGACTGTACGAACCGACGTCGGGCACGATAAAACTGAACGGCGTTGATATTTCCACGATAAAGCGTGAGGAATACTCAAAACAACTGTCCGTGGTATTTCAGGATTTCAAAATCTTCTCCTTCTCCTTTGCGGACAACGTTGTCCTGAATCTCCCCTATGACGAGGAAAAATTCAAAAAGTCGACGGAGGACGCGGACCTTGTTTCACGGCTCGAGTCTCTCCCCATGGGCAAGGATACGAGTATTTACAAAGACTTCGACGAAAACGGGGTTGAGTTGTCCGGGGGAGAGGGGCAAAAGCTGGCGACAGCGAGAGCGTATTATAAAGACGCGCCGCTGGTCATACTTGACGAGCCGACAGCCGCCCTTGACGCCATGGCGGAAAGCGAGGTGTACCGCAAGTTCGGGGAGATCACAGCCGGAAAAACGGCGATTTTCATTTCCCACCGTTTGGCGTCGACGCGGTTCTGCGACAGGATAGCCGTCTTCGACGGCGGAACGATCAGTGAATACGGCAGTCACGACGAGCTTATGGCTCTGGGAAAACTCTACGCCGAGATGTACGCCGAGCAAGCAAAATACTACGTCGAGGAAAGGAGCAACGCATGAAAAGAAAAGGACTTATGTCAAACTGTTTATTCTTGATGAAGTTCGCATACGGGATCGACCGTTCGATATTCTTTATCAAGGCGGCGGAAATCGTCGTCAACGTGGTGTCGCCGTTCATTCCCATGATTTTTATCCGCCTGATACTGAATGAAATAACCGTCGGACGGGACATAAAACGGGTTCTGGTATACGTCCTCTCAATGGCGACGGTTACCTTTATCAAAGACGTGTCCGTGACGATCCTCGACTATTTCCGGAGCGAAAGGATGGCCGCCGCGGAGCGAAAGATCAACAACCGTCTCGGCGAGACGGTGGCGGATCTGCCGTACAGCGACGCCGAACAGCCCCGTATACGCGACTTTATCGCGCTGGCAAAGGACGGGACAAACTTTTCGCAGGTTCTCGACCGATTGGCGTCCATCGTCGGATCGGTCATCACGATCATCGGGCTCGGCGCCGTCATCACGACCATCCAGCCGATCCTGTTTCTCCCGATCGCCGTATCGGTGTTGTTCCGTCTCATCGCAGACAGAAAGAACAGACGGCTGTGGGAAAAATGGAGGCCGAGGTACAGCCCCGTTATGAGACGCGTCGGGTATCTTCTTCGGGTGATGGGATCCGTCGAATACGGCAAGGAGGTCAGGATCGGAGGCCTCGAGGATTGGGTCTTTAAGAAGGTCACAAAAAGCGGTGACGAATACATGAAAATGCAGAAGGCCCACAACAAGGAAATACGCAGGAACGAGGTCTTCTCATCCGGAGCGGGAATAATCCAGGAGGCTGTCGCGTATTTCGTGCTCTGCCGGAGAGTCATCTTCAGCGGTTTGACGGTCGGGGACTTCTCGCTGTACCTCTCGTCGATCAATACTTTTTCCGGGTGTATCGGATCGATCATCGGCGCCGTTTCATCTTTCATGGAAACCGGTATCTTTGTCAAGGACTTCAGATTCCTGGTTGAACTGTCGAAAAAAAGTAAACATAACACGGCGGACACGTCACCCGTGGCCGTCGGAGACGGGGAGATCCTTGAACTGAAGAACGTTTCGTTCAAATACCCGGGAACGGACCGCTATATTCTGAAAAACGTCTCATTTTCTGTCAGGCAGGGAGAGTCCGTATCCCTCGTGGGACTCAACGGCGCCGGCAAAACTACGCTCGTAAAGCTGATTTGCAGGTTGTATGAGCCGACAGAGGGAGAAATAGCTCTGAACGGGACCGATATCAGGTCATGGGCGTTCGACGAATATATAAAAGCTATCGGCGCCGTGTTTCAGGATTATAAGCTGTTCGGTTTTTCGGTCCGGGAAAACGTCACCTTCGGTCGGAACGCCGACGACGGCGCGATCCTCGAATGCCTTGAAAGAGGGGGGCTCGGCGATAAGGTACGCAGTCTTCCCAGGGGACTCGACACGAATATCAGCAAGGAATTCGACACATCGGGCGTCGAGTTCTCCGGCGGCGAGGGACAGAAGCTTGCCATGTCACGCGTTCTCTACCGGGACGCGCCGATCCTGATGCTGGACGAGCCCACGTCGGCGCTTGACCCCATCGTCGAGGCGGAAATCTATTCCCGCTTCAACAGTCTGACAAAGGGCAAGGTCGCAATATACATTTCGCACCGGTTATCAAGCTGTCGCTTCTGCGACAGGATAATCGTCCTCGATCAGGGGGAGATCAAGGAGCGGGGCAGCCACGACGACCTGATCGGCTCGGGAGGACTATATTCGGAGATGTGGCGGGCACAGGCACAGTATTATGTTGAAGCCGAATAACGTCTCTCAATTACCGATTTACAGAATAATTACCCAAACTCAATCACTGATTTATTGCAAAGCGGGTGTTTCCGTGTTATACTGAACACGTCAGCTGATTAAAATGATTTTTCGGAGGATAAAACAATGTTCAGAATGGAAGACGTGGGCAGGCGTATATCACTTATGAGGAAAAACGCCGGACTCACACAGATGGAGCTGGCGAACCGGCTCGGCATAAGCTATCAGGCGGTCTCGAACTGGGAGCGGGGGATCGCCATGCCCGACATCTCAAACCTCGGCGCCCTCGCCGGGGAACTGGGAGTCTCCGTGGACGATATCATAGGAGACAAAAAGATCTCGTCGATCATTGAAGGAAAACCCGTGGAGGAAAAACTGACCGTGGATGAGTTCAACGCCGTCTCTCCTCTCCTTGAGGCGGAGAAAAACAGGGAATTGTTCGGCAAAATCGATTACCCCGATTCCGTTGACAGCGAAAGTGACAAGATCGATCTTTCCCCCCTCTCCCTCACCGCCGAAGAGGAAGAGAAAATCATAAGGGATGCGTATGACAGCGGTAACGTCGCAATGTTCGCAGTGCTGAAAAGCGGAATAAGCACCGATCTTGCGGAAAAACTTTTAATAAAAGCGGTCCGCGACGGGAATATCCCGTTTGTAGCTATGCTGAGGAAGAACGTTTCGGATGAGGCGCGGCTCGCCGCCTTCAAAGAGGCGTGCGAGAGCGGAAACATAGCGTTGATCGCGATACTCAAACCGGGGAGGAAGGAAAAGAACGAGGACGAAGACGACGACGAGGATTGACCGCCCGGGGCGCCCCGGCAAAGTCGCAGCGGCGCGGTAAAAACGAAAAACCGCGGGTCGTCCGCCGAAAGGCGGGACCTGCGGTTTTTGTTTCGGTCTGCTCACACGTCTTTCGCTCCGGGGACGGCCCTTCCGACGCCGCCCGCGCCGCAGATCCTGCCGACTCCCGTATGGCTGAGGATCTCCACCAGAAAGAATGATCCGGCGGCGCCGACAACGCCCTGAACGGCGTTCCCCGGGACTCCCGCCAGCGCGGGGACGAGCCCCTCTCCGATGACGAGGGCCTCATAAAACCAGTACCCGGCGACCATCAGCGTCTCCGCCGCTACCGCGCCGGTGATGAAGCCCGCACGGGGCCGCGACTTCCCTTTTCCCGAGATGAAATATAGCGAGAGCGAGACGGTCGCCGCCATCAGCGCCTTGATGACCAGCGTGCCCGGCGCGTAGACGGGGTATCCTGCGATAATATCGGCGAGAGCCGAGCCGAGCCCTCCCGCGACGGGACCGAGTGCCGGCCCCAGCAGCCACGCTCCGAAGAGCACCGCGCAGTCGCCGAGATTCAAATATCCCTTCGTGGGGGACGGGATCCGCACCGCCAGAGTCAGCACGCAGGTCAGCGCGATCATCACGGCGGTCGTCGTTATTTTGAGTATATATGTTCTGTTGCTTTTCATGATCGGTTTCTCCAAAAAATAGGGCTGTCGCATTCAGATGCAGAATCGTCGTTCTTTGCCCCACAAGGCGTACCTCAGTACGTCGTGGGGCAAAAACGGCGATAGAAAAAGCACATTGAATTATGGAAAAATCCGCAGGATTTTCACCTTAATAAGGATTAAACTGATGATTACTGTTCACTCGGGCTATATTACAACCCGTGTTTTTTCGATCTGCGCTGAAGGCGGCAGTCCTTCAGTCTGCGAACAGCGGGGTGGAGAGATATCTGTCTCCGGTGTCGGGAAGGAGGACCACGATGGTCTTTCCTTCGTTCTCGGGCCGCTTCG
>JAFWWR010000073.1 GCA_017518025.1 Clostridia bacterium | reverse complement strand
TCACAAAGACTTTGACGAAGACTGCGCACGACAGGTCCCGCCACAAGAGAGTCCGCGGCGGTGGAAAGCGGACGGCACGGCGTTGTGTGGCTATCACTTCCGAGTCGGGAACGGAACGGCGGAGCGTCTGCCCCGCTCAGTAATAATTCCCCGCGTCCGGCGGCGTCACAGCGGAGGGCTTGACAGAGCTCACTGAGCGGTACGGGACCAAAACCCGTGCAATTTGAGTGGTAACGCGGGCATACGCTCGTCTCAAAGGAGACGGGCGGATTTTTGTTATAGCCCCCTCCTCTTGCCCTGAAATCGCAAGAAAGGAAGCAAAAAACATGGAAAACATCTTAAAGGAAGTCGCCTCGCGTATCAAGACGATGCGCGAGATTCGCGAGATCGACGCCCGGACCATGGCGGAGGCCACCGGAGTCACCGTTGAGGCGTACCTCGCTTTGGAGGAGGGGAAGGTGGACTTCACCTTCACGTTCATCCACAAGTGCGCCGCGCGGCTCGGCGTGGACGCCACCGACCTGCTGGGCGGCGAAAGTCCGACTCTGGAGTCCTACTGCGTGAACAGATCGGGAGGCGGCCTGCCCATCGCGAGACGGCAGGGCTTCTCGTACAACAATCTTGCGCCTCTCTTCAAGGGAAAGATCGCCGAGCCCTTCGTGGTGAAGGCGCCCTATACCCCCGGCGACGAGGACGCCCCGATCAAGCTGTCTCATCACGAGGGGCAGGAATTCGACTATATTCTGAAGGGCTCGCTGAAGGTCTCCATCGGAGGCAGGATCGAGATCCTGAACGAGGGCGACAGCATCTACTACGACTCCTCCCTGCCCCACGGCATGGTGGCGTACGGATGCGACTGCGAATTTCTGGCGCTGACCATCAGCGCCGGAGGCGTGGCTTACGACTATCCGGAGGAGCTGACGGAGCCCGTGGTAAAGGAGACGCCCGTCACCCTGTCTCCCCTGCCGGAGGATCCGGTGGCGGAGCGGTTCATCCGCGTGACGGAGGAAAACGGCCGTCCCGTAAAGGTGGATTACGTGAACTGCGAGAACTACAACTTCGCCTACGATACCGTAGACGCCATCGCGGAGAAGACGCCGGACAAGCTGGCGATGCTCCACCTGGACGTGAACAAGAACGAGCGGCGGTTCACCTTCGACGATATGAGGCGGCTGTCTAACAAGGCGGCGAACTACCTCGATTCCCTGGGCGTCAAAAAGGGCGACACCGTCATGCTGGTGCTGAAGCGCCACTGGCAGTTCTGGCCGGTGATACTGGCGCTGCACAAGATCGGGGCGATCCCGATCCCGGCGACCAATATGCTGGTGGAAAAGGATTTTGAGTACCGGTTCAAGGCGACGGACACCAAGGCGGTGATCTGCACCGTCGACGGAGACACGGCGCATCAGGCGGATCTCGGCGCGGCGGACGCAGGGCTCCCCGACATGATAAAGATATCGGTAGGCGGCAAGATCGACGGATGGCGCGATTTCGACGAGGAATTCGACGCGTTCCCGGACACTTTCGAGAGACGCGCAGGCGTAGGCGGGCAGGAGACCATGTTCATGCTGTTCACCTCCGGCACCACGGGGTACCCGAAGGTGGCGGCCCACGCGTACACCTACGCGCTGGCGCACTACGTGACGGCGCGGTACTGGCACAACGTGGATCCGGAGGGGCTCCATCTGACCATCTCCGACACGGGATGGGGCAAGGCCCTGTGGGGCAAACTCTACGGCCAGTGGCTCTGCGAGGGCGCGATCTTCGTATACGACTCCGACCGGTTCCACGCAGAGGACATTCTGCCTCTGTTCAAGAAATACAACATCACCACGTTCTGCGCGCCGCCGACCATGTACCGGTTCTTCATCAAGGAGGATCTGTCGAAGTACGACCTCAGCTCGCTTAAATACACCACAATCGCGGGCGAGGCGCTGAATCCCGAGGTGTACTACAAGTGGCTCGAGTACACGGGCCTGCGGTTGATGGAGGGCTTCGGCCAGACGGAGACCACCCTGACCGTGGCGAACTTCATCGGCGACGTGCCGAAGCCCGGTTCAATGGGCCATCCGTCGCCGCTTTACAAGGTAGACATCCTCCTCGCCGACGGCCGCCGCGCCGAGGTGGGCGAGACCGGCGAGATCGTCATCGACATCAAAGACGGCAAGCCCTTCGGCCTCGTGAAGGAGTACTACCGGAACAAAGAGGCCACCGACGAGGTCATGCGGGACGGCTACTACCACACCGGCGACACCGCGTGGCGCGACGAGGACGGCAATTTCTGGTACGTGGGCCGCGTGGATGATCTGATCAAGTCCTCCGGCTACCGCATCGGGCCCTTCGAGATCGAGTCCGTCATCATGGAGCTGCCCTACGTGCTGGAGTGCGCCGTCACCGGCGTGCCCGACCCGCTCCGCGGTCAGCTGGTGAAGGCGTCCGTGGTGCTGATCCGCGGAAAAGAGGGCTCCGACGAGCTGAAAAAGGAGATCCAGAACTACGTGAAGGAGCACACGGCGCCCTACAAGTACCCGAGAGTCGTGGAGTTCCTGGATTCCATGCCGAAAACCATCAGCGGCAAGATCCGCCGGGTGGAGCTGAGAAAATAATCTTTACGAGGGAACTTTTTGAAAAAAGTTCCCTCGCGCTCCCTCAAAAACTTTTATAAAAAGCCGCGGAAATGCTTCCGCGGCCGGGTTTCAGGCAAAAACGCCCCGGGAGGTTTTCTCCCGGGGTGTCGTTTTATCTCAGTTATACGCTTTTATCGGGAAATCGAGACTGTCCAGGTGGCCGGTTATGTACGAGTCGTCGGCCCATTTGCCGAAATCCGTGATCTCAAGGGTCACTTTTTCCCCGTCAAACAGCACGTTGCCCTTAAAGTTGAAGCTGTCCTCTTCAAACGAATATACGCCGTCGCCGCCGGTCGCCTCCGTGTAGAATCTGAAATAACGGTAGATCTCAACCTCGATCTCTATGGTGTCGTCGTCTATCGTCGCGATCTGGATCATTTCCGGAGGTTGATCCTCGCTCTGCCACAGTCCGTCGATCGTTTCCGTATCATCGCCCGCGGGCTCGGTCGCCGCCTCGGTCGCGGGCTCAGTCGCCGCCTCGGTCGCGGGCTCAGTCGCCGCCTCGGTCGCGGGCTCAGTCGCCGCCTCGGTCGCGGGCTCGGTCGCCAGGGCGTCCGTCTCCGGAGTCTTCGCCTCCGTTTCCACCGGCTCCGTGTCGGGAACGGTTTCCGTTATAACCCCGGTGTCCTTTTCGGTCGCCTCTTTCGTGCCGTCGCCGGCGCCGGCAGCATTCTTGTCGCATGAGGCAAGCGTCAGAAGCGCGGCGCAGAGAATAACGCTGAGCAGGATCAGTGCGAGTTTTTTCATTACAAATATCTCCTTTTATTTATTCGTTCCGTCGCGTATATTATACACTACCACCCCCGCCGGTTTCAATTGGGCAATAATAATAATAGAATTTTGGCGAATTTGTACATCCAAACGGAGACCTGCCGGCTGTCGGAGGTCGTCTGCGAAAATTTTCCTCGTTCGCGAAGCGAACATATCGAATGACTCGTCATAGATCGAGCGTCGAAGACGCATATCGATTGCCGAAGGGCAAATATCGACGCCGGGTGTCATGAAGGACACCCGGCGCATATTTTACGCTTCTTTTTTTCTTCCCGAGCGCATATCGTCCTTGCCGCGGGCGGACTCCGCGCCGGGTTCGATCTCGCCCGCCTTCGTCAGCGCCACCTTGGTCAGGAACGGCCCTATCAGCTCGTACACCAGCACCGAAAACAGGATGATGTTCCGGATGATGATCCCGTCGGGCCCCAGCTCCTCCGCCATGACCGACATCCCCAGCGCCACGCCCGCCTGGGGCAGTAGCGTCACGCCGAGGTACTTCACGATCTTCGGGTCGCATTTCATGAGCCGCGAGCTCTCCCGCGCGCCGATGTATTTTCCGGCGGAACGGCTGACGATATAGACCACGCCGATCCCGATTATGACGAGGTTGGCGATGACTCCGAAGTCGAGCTCCGCCCCGCTGAACACGAAGAACAGTATGTACAGCGGCGCGGTCCATCTTTCCGTTCTGTCCATGAGCTCCTCGGACACGTCGCACACGTTGCAGAACACCGTGCCGAGCATCATGCACGCCAGCAGCGGCGAGAAGCCGCACTTCACGCCGAAGACCGTGAACTCGATCTTCGTCAGCGCCACCGTAAGGAGAACGAAGGTGATGGAGATGGACATTCTCTTGCTTCGTGAATGGAACAGCTTTTCAGTCAGATTGAAGATGAATCCCATGATGAACCCCAGCGCCAGCGAGAGGACAACTTCGATGATGGGCTCGAGGATCATGGAGATCACGTCGACTCTGCCCGTGGTCATGGCCCCGGCGATGCCGAAAGAGACCGCGAAGACGACGAGACCCACCGCGTCGTCCAGAGCGACGATGGGCAGCAGGATGTCCGTCAGCGGGCCGTGCGCCTTGTACTGCCGCACCACCATCAGGGTGGCGGCGGGAGCCGTCGCCGCGGCGATGGCGCCGAGGGTCACGGCGGACGGCAGGGACAGCACGTCCGGGATGATGAAGTGGAGCCCGATGAGCACCGCGTCGACGAGAAGCGTCGCCGCAAGCGCCTGGATTATGCCCACCACGGTGGCCTGCTTGCCGTTTTCCTTGAGCTGGGAGAGGCGGAATTCGTTGCCGATGGAGAACGCAATGAATCCCATTGCCACGTCGGATATGACGCCCATGCTCTTGACCTGCTCGAGCGAGCCGAAGCCGAGTCCCGGGACCCCGAACCGCCCGAGGCAGAAGGGGCCGATGATGATACCCGCCACGAGGTACGCCGTCACGGCGGGGAGGCCTACCAGCTTCGCGAGACGCGACATAAGAAGGCCGGATATAAGCGATATACTGAGAATAAGAAGGATTTCCATATATGTACCTTTCTGGGATCGGCGCTCAGATCGTTCTGTAAGCGCAGCTGTCGAATTTTTCTGTGGTGATTTCCGGCGCGGCGGTGCGTATGAAAAGATCGAGGAAATCGAGCACCGGCGCCTCGGTGTGGTAGTGGCCCGCCTCTACGGTGCAGAACGAGGACTCGGCGGCGTCCTCGGCGACGTTGTAACCGCTCTCGCCGGTGACAAGCACGTCGGCTCCCGCCGCCGCGGCGGGTCCCGTCAGATCCTTGCCGGAACCGCCCACCAGGGCGATCCGCCTCACCTTGCCCCGTCCCGTCACGCGCACCGACGGCGCGCCGAGCACGTTTTTCACCAGCGCGGCGAGGGCGTCAACGTCCGTCTCCTCCGCCATTGTCGCGATCCTGCCGAGGGTCGGGCACTCCGCGTCTCCGAACTTTTCGAGGGAGGCGGGGTCGAACCCCATCGACGCGGCGAGGGCGTCGTTCACCCCTCCGTCGGCGGCGTCCAACCGCGTGTGAAGGGAGATCACGGTCACTTTACCGTAAAGCGCGCCGAGAACTCTGTCGGCGGGGAATTCGCCGCCCACAAAGGAGCGGACCCCGCGGAAGATCATGGGATGATGGGTGAGAAGAACGTCGAAGCCGCCCTTTGCGGCGTATTCAATCGCCTCTTTCGTCGCGTCAAGGGACAAAAGGACCTTTTTCACCTCTGCGCCGGGGTCGGCGCAGCACATGAGCCCGTCGTTGTCCCAGGGAGCGGACAGCTCCCGGGGATATTTGTTCTCGAGCATCGAGTATAATTCGCGAACAGTCATTTTTTACCTCTTTCCGTTATCCGACGTCGGAAAAGCCCCTCGCCCGCCCGATGGCGCGGACTTCCTCGAGGATCTCCTCCTCCCGGGACGTGTCGATACCGCCCTTTCTGCGGCCTTCGATCTGCTTTTTCAGCTTTTCGGCGGTGCGGCTGAGGAACAGGTTCAGATTTTCGTCCGATTCCTCCTCGCTCACGTCCCGACCGAGTTCCAGTTCCGCCTCGGTCCTCTCCCGCCTTACTCCGTCGTATTCGCAGACCATGGCGGTGTATATCTTTCCGCCGGAGCGGCACATTTTCTCCTGCTCGATGCAGAATCCCGCCTCGGCAAGGTATGCGCGAAGCTCGTAAAGGGAGCTCATGGGCTGGAGCACCAGGCGTACTCCGGGGGTCCTGACGTAGTCGGAGCTGTCGATGATCCGGGCGATAAGCTCGCCGCCCATGCCGCAGATCAGCACGTCGGTGACGCCGAGCCGCGCCGGCTCCATGTCGGAGAGTCCGTCGCTGAGGCAGAAGGTGATCCTGTCGTCCACTCCGAACCTCGCCGCATTGGCGCGCGCCGCGCCGAGGGGGCCGCTGTTCACGTCGGACGCCACCGCCATGGGGCAGATCCCGCTCATCACAAGGTAGATCGGCACGTATCCGTGATCCGTTCCGATATCGGCGGGGACCCCTCCCTCCCGCACGAGGGAGGCGATGAGGAGCATACGCTCGTCAAGGACCGGAAGTCTTATCTTTCCTTTCATTCGTTTCACGCCTTTCCGACCGCCGGACGGTCACAACAATACAGCGAAACCCGAGGTTTCGCTGCAAGTGTCTCTTATTTTACGCCGGACCTTCAGTTTGCCTTTTTCTGGACCACGGGATCGGGGAGGTAGACTTTCTTGATGTCCGCGCCCAGTCCGCGCAGCTTGCCCACCACGTCGTCGTATCCGCGCTCGATCAGGTTGATCTCGGATATCTCGCTCTGTCCCTCCACCGTCAGTGCGGCGATGAGGACGGCGACCCCTCCGCGGAGGTCCACCGCCATAAGCGGCGCGGCGGACAGGGGATGACCGCCCTCCACGGACACGATGCGTCCGTCGACCTTGATCTTCGCGCCCATGCGGCGCAGTTCCTCGATGTATCTGAATCTGTTGTCAAAAATGGATTCGTTGATGAAGCTGACGCCCTCCGCGAGACAGAGCAGCGCGCACATCTGCGGGTGCATATCCGTGGGGAAGCCGGGGTACGGCAGAGTCTTGACGTTCGTGTGCTTCAGCTCGCCTTCCCGGGACACGTGGACCGCGTCGTCGAATTCCTCCACGGTGACTCCCGCCTCTTCGAGCTTAGCGGAGATGGCCTCAAGGTGCTTCGGGATCACGTTGTTGATCCGGACCGATCCGCCGGTGGCGGCGGCGGCGACCATATAGGAGCCCGCCTCGATCATATCGGGGATAACGGCGTAGGTGCAGCCGTGGAGCTTCTCCACGCCCTTGATCTTGATCACGTCGGAGCCCGCGCCGCTGATGTTGGCGCCGCAGGTGTTGAGGAAGTTCGCGCAGTCGACGATATGCGGTTCTCTCGCGGCGTTCTCGATGACGGTCATGCCGTCTCCCGTAGCCGCGGCGATCATGATGTTCAGCGTTCCGCCGACGGTAGACACGTCAAAGTAAATATTCGCGCCCTTCGCCCTGCCGGAGTCGGAGTTTATCTCGATATATCCGCCGTCGGTGACCACGCGGCCGCCGAGAGCCTCAAATCCCTTTATGTGCTGGTCGATGGGCCGCACGCCGAAGTCGCATCCGCCGGGGTACGCCACGCGCGCCCTGCCGAATCTGCCGAACTCGGCGCCGAGCAGATAGTACGACCCGCGCATCTTGCGTACCAGATTATAGTCCGACGTGCCGCACTTCACTCCGGTGCAGTCGATCTCAACTGACGTTCTGGTGAGCGTCCTGATTTTGGCGCCGATACCGCGAAGGATATCAAACGAGTGTCTGATGTCGCTGACGTTCGGCACGTTCTCTATTATACACTTGTCCTTGACAAGCACGCAGGCATAGATGATCGGAAGAGCCGCGTTCTTTGATCCGCTGACTTCAACACAGCCGTACAGCGGGCGTCCTCCGTTTACGAGTATCTTTTCCATTTGATGACCGTTCCTTTTCTTCGGATTAGGTTCGTTATGGTTAAATCTTTAGATTTCAAAGGATCATATGCTCTCCCGTGCATCAGTCGCGCAAAATGATCCGCATACTATTATAACAGTTATTTATCGGAAATGGAAGAGTTTTTTCAAGGTTTTTCACGAAGTTGATATTTTATAGTAGATTTACACAATTTTTCCGCCGGTGGCGGAGCTATGATATAATACTTTTGTCTAAAATAAACAATCCGAATTTACGCAACCGCAAAAAATCTTTTGTCCTTTACATTATATTGACCGAGAGGACATAGCGTTCCGGGTCAATCGGCGCGGTAGTACGCCAGTACCAGATCCACCACCATTCCGTAGCTTTTCGTACCCTCGGTGCCCTGGATCACAAGGTGGGTGTTATTGACGGTCTCAGCGACTTTCGACGCCTTCGAATCGCGGTATTTCTCGAAAAACTCGCTGTATCTCACCAGATCGAGGCGTATCCTCCCGTCCAGCGCGGAGTTCGCCTTGACGTAGAGCTCCCGGGAGGCGTTCCAGAGGGGCTCGGTGAGGTACTGGTATATGTTGAGATACCCGCAGTACTGCATATACGGATCGTCCGAGGCGATACAGACGAGAAACGCGACGAAGTTCGCCTCGTTCTCCCGGGCGACCCCCCTCTGATGAGCCATTTCATGAGCCACGGTGTACACGTTCACGAAATCGGGGTAGTTCACGTTGAGGTTCGCCTCGCCGGTGTAGAATGAATATACGCCGGAGATGTGGGTATAGGTCATCAGGTCGGATACGGCGAGCCGTTTCACCGGCGCCTTGAAGTTCCCGATAAAGGGGTACTCTTCCCTGACCCTGTCGTACGCCTTGACGCAGAGGTCGACGCATTCGTCGTGACCGAAGGGCTTCACCGACGCCCCGTTGTTCGAAAAATCGATCTCGTCGGCGAGGGAATTCAGCTTTTCCACCACGGTCACGGTCACGTCGTACAGTTCTTCGGCGGTGGATCCGCGGACGTCGAGACCCATCTTCTCCCCGATGGGCGAGCATCTGTATCCCGCCGCGAAGTCGAAGACGAACAGAGAGTACATCAGCGCCGCGAAGGATATGATCGCCGCCAGCGAGCGGGCGAAGTTGTGGCC
>JAFWWR010000072.1 GCA_017518025.1 Clostridia bacterium | reverse complement strand
TGATACCCTACGAGTACTTGAACGATCCGAATATTGAAATCAGCACGGACGCGGGCCTTTTCACCCTTGAAGAAGGCATGGAAGGCGTCTTCTGCCTGAACAACAACAGAGCGCTTGCCAAAACCGAGGCGGAGGTCGGATATACCGTCGTCCACGACGCTCACGGTGTGTTCACTTCCGAGGACGGGGAGCACTACGTTTCCGCCAAGGGAACCGAGTTCGACGTCTCCGAGCTTCCCGCCGTGATCGAAGAATCAAAAGCAAAATGGGATGAAATCATGAAAAACACCCCGGAGATCTGATCCCGGGAGCTGTGACACCGCCCCTCCGCCTCGCTCGGAGGGGCTTTTTCCGTCAACTCTTGCCAAAATCTCCGTTTGGTGGTAAAATAAATACAGAAAACCCATCGGAGGACGACATGACGCGAGACGAATTCAAGCTGATCCACAGCGAGCTGATAATGCAGGTGCAGATGATCGAGAACGATCTGCGCATGATATACGCCGGTATCAAGCCCGGCGATTTCGAGGACAACTACGACCTGATCGACCGTGCCGGCCTCGGCGTGATCCTTCGGGAACTGAAAAGGGCGGACGAGATCGACGGCAAACCCGATCTGCCGGATTCGGACTACGAGCTCATCGACAGGATCCGGGAGATCCGCAACTACTGGTGCCACCAGTGCTATCTGGATTTCGTCTACATACAGGACGACGGCGAGAGGGAGGCGCGGTTTCAGGAGATCGCCGCCCGATTGAAGGAGGACGAGGCGAAGACCTGGGCGCTCCACAAGCGCCTCGAGAAACTCCGCCTCGGAAAGCTTAAGGAATACAAGAGAATATGAACAAAACCTCTCCGTCTGTCATCGGAGAGGTTTTGACGTCTGTTTAACTGTCAAAATAAAACAAATCCTCAAATTTCATGTCAAGAGCGATACAAAGTATCAGCGCGAGTTTGGCGGTAGGGTTGAACTGCCCCGTTTCGATGGAGCTTACCGTATTTCTCGAAACGCCCACCATCCGTGCGAGCTCCGCCTGGGACAGCCCCTTTTCTTTTCTGGCTGAGGCAAGATTGTTTCGGAGTATAAGTGAGCTTTCCATTTCAGAGCACTCCCGCAAGCTGCATGATCCAGACGGCGAGCATAGAGAGGGCAAGCGCGCCCCAGATGATCGCCGTTATCAGTTCGTGACGTTTCCCGAGCCGGATATACTTTATCAGAAATACGACGAAGGCCATGGAAAACAGAGCGAAATCCGCGCCTCTGTTGACGTAGTGAAGTACGATCCCGTTCACCGTGTCAACGATTATCAGCAGAACGACACCGACGATGTACGCCGCCCACGCGCCGCTTCTCTGCGCCTCACGGTCAGGCAGATCCCTCTCTTTACCTTCGTTTTGAGCCAATGCGAGTACCTCTTCTTTTTTCATGATCTCGACCTCCTGTTTTGCAAAGTTTACTTGGCATGATCTGATTATATCATTGACAAGTAAACTTGTCAATACTTTTTTTGAAAAAACTCAAAAAAAGAAAAATGACGGCTCGCGCCGTCATTTTTTCATATCCTGATCTCCCGGAGCGTCTCCGATCTTGCGACTGCTTCGCCGTCACGGAAGACCGCGAGCCCCGCGCCGCGGCCGTATTTCTCCCCGGTCCTGTCCCACAGAACGGTGATGTAACTTCCGTGGTAGAGCACGCCGTCCGCGCAGAAATAATCGAGATCGTCCTGCCCGAACAGCGGATGGATCACCAGCCCGTCCCCGTATGACGGGCGTATCCCCGCGAGTCCGTTCAGCACGAGATCGCAGAACGTGGAATGGTTGTAATCGAACCCGCGCCCGGCGGAGGGATCCGGCGGATCCCGGTTTTCGAGCCATTCCTTTGCGATCCACCGCCCCGTGAACGGGTCGAGGTTTTCGTCGATCCACGGTACTTTCGCCCCGGTCTCATCCGTCAGAAAATGGGATCCCGCGTAGGTGCGGAGCAGTTCGAAATAATCGCTCTCGTCCATCACGTCCTGATCGTACCCGCAGATGAGATTCCCCAGCGCCGTGAGGGTCTGGGACGTGGCGAATGGCCAGGACGGGCCGTTCCAGAGGCAGCTGTGCCGGTGTTCTTCCATGAAACGAGGGTGGCACCGCTCCGCGGTGGTGGGTCCGAAGGGCGCTTTGAAGTATTTTTCGTCGTTGAGGAACTTCCACGCGTCCGACTTGTCCCCGTCGGGAACGCTGAAGTACCACGGCACGTATCCGACCTCCTCCCGCACGTCGGCGAGGCGGCCGTCCGGCCCCTCTCCCCGGGTCTTGAAGAATCGCGCCTCGGGGTCCCACAAAAGGGTATTGATGAGTTCTTTCAGCTTTTCGGCTTTCCCGTGGTAAAGCTTTTCGTCCTCCCGCATACCGAGCAGTCCGCACGCCTCGGCGATGGCCGCGGCGTC